>JAOZPO010000154.1 GCA_029932715.1 Halobacteria archaeon
TAAGACGGCAGATAAAGATACATACACTGTCGGCGAGATCATCAATTACACATTGCAAGTAGAGAATCCCGATACCGTTAATTGTACTCTGAATGTCACGGATACGTATCCTAATGGCACGATAGAGATATTGAACAACAATCTTCTCCTGGAGCCGGGAACTAATGAAACATATCAGAGGTCGTATGTGGTGCGGGCTGCGGATGTACAAGTGGACAAAACGGTAAAAAATACGCTCACGGTTAAGGGAGTGAATGCAAGAAGCGAGGAGATCAGTGCCAGTGTACCGGAGAGTTCTCAGATTCTCAGTCCGTTAATAGCACTTATAAAGACCGCTTCTCTGGATGGCACGTGTCCTGGTTCCGGCACTGTATATGCGCATATTGGCGATACTGTAACGTATTGTTTCACGGTTATCAATAACGGCGATGTAAACATGACGAATATTAATCTCACAGACGACAGGCATGGACAGATAACGCTGGGAAAAACTTCTCTTGTGCCGAATGAGTGGACGAGTGGTACGGTAACCCACGTTGTTACTGACTTGCCATTCATTACCAATAACGCTACGGTCACTGCGAGCACAGAAGATGGCGGTCTGGAAGTAACGGATTACGATACTTGCACGGTCTATGTAACGGCATTGGATGGTTTACGGGTGCAGAAGACAGCGTCTCCAACCGAAGGAGTCAATGGTACAGAAATTAACTTTACCATTACAGTGTATAATTTAAGAGATGATGCTCTAACTCAGGTCTACATAAACGACAGTTTACCGCCTGAGCTGGTTTTCGTCCGTGCTACCGGGAACTATGCCAATAAGAGCCAGTGGGTCAACTGGTCCCTAAGCACTTTAGCAGCTTCGAGTTCAGAGACGGTACATCTTGTAGCACGCATAAACGTCACTAAAGACACCATTGGTATTTTGACCAATCATGTCAACGTTACTGGCAATTCAACAGATGGCATAATTACCAATAAGACATCAGCGAACGTTAGGGCATATACCGCGGCACCTACTATTGTTAGCGTTGTACAGTCAAGCGACAGTCCGGTAGAGGGCGAAGAAGTGAACATAACAGCCCACGTTACAGATGATCTCGGTGTGGCTACTGTAAACCTGACATATATAAACAACTCCAATGATGAAACGACGGTCGCAATGAATTTCCTCAGTGGAACAGCTCTTGATGGCTACTGGAATGCGACTATACCAGGTCAGCCCGCGGGTGAAATCCTAACCATTTACGTTACCGCCTGTGATATAACAGGTAATTGCACGTCAACTACACCGCACTTTAAACACTGGTCCGAAGACCTGAGCAAACTTTGTCCGTGGAATAAAAGTCGTATTTATCCTGCTTTCCCGCACTACACACCAACACCAGGTCCTGGTACGCGTACTCCTGCGCCACCATGGTATCCACATTTCCCGAGTAGTCCTATCTGTGGTGGAGTATGGGGGCGGTGGTAATTCGGCGACACCATCCCTTTTTTTATTGTAATGTGCGCCCCCCGCTTATCTCCCCTGCAATGTTCTGCTGCATCATGTTGCGTACTTCGTCCATATCGGTAGTCTGACCTAAGACCCACATCAACTTCACCAGTGCCGTCTCAGGCAGCATATCCCTACCCTCTATTATGCCAGCGCGAAGTAAATCACGACCTGTATTATAAACCCTATCGCATACCGCACCGTACAAGCATTGTGAGGTCATAACAACCGGTATGCCTGACTTTACTACTCTCTCCACGCAGGTAAGCCAGTCCGTGGAGACATGCCCCAGGCCTGTTCCTTCTAATACAATCCCTTTGTAGCCTTGCTCCGCGAAGAAATCTAATATCGCAGGATCAGCACCCGGATAATACTTTATGGAAGTGCATTTGTCTTCAAGTTCTGCTCTCAACTCTAATTCGTTCGCATCACGCGTCTTCTTCTTATAAGCAGAAAGGAACTCAACCTTTATATTACCTATATTGCTTGCATCGTAATAGACCTTTCCTACGGGCACGTCATTTACCGATTGAAATGCGTACCTCGCTGATGTATGCATCTTCCTCACCTTCGTGCCGCGATGAATAAGGCAGAACTTGTCGGAGGTATTGCCGTGCATCACGACTACAACTTCCGCGAGATCGCTGCATGCCACCTTTGCCGCACTGATTGCATTCATTGCAGCGTCACTGGACGGGCGGTCGGAACTGCGTTGCGAGCCAACAAGAACGATAGGCGCGGGAGTTTGCAACATGAACGACAAAGCTGCGGCTGTATAGCCCATTGTGTCCGTGCCGTGCGTTACAATTATACCTTCCGCGCCGCTTTTCAGCTCGTTATGAACCTCAGTTGCGAGCTTAGTCCAGTATTCAGCACGCATGTTCTCGCTAAGTATGCTGTACAGCACTTTCCCGCGGATGTTCGCTATCTGTCCTAACTCTGGTATCGCCTCAAGTATATCATCAGTCGAGAATTGAGGCGAGACCGCACCAGTTCTGTAATCCACTTTAGATGCTATTGTGCCACCAGTGGAGAGGATAGACAGTACGGGTAAACCCGCCTCTTCTACCTCTTTTACTCCTTTATCTTTCACCAGCTCTTTTAATGGCTCAGCACCGGATATAAGCTCAACATCTGCGTGTTCAGGCCTTATACCGACATTATAGCCATTATCAAGCTTTATGACGATATTCCTCGATACAGTTGGCATTACTATCCCTTCATAGACTACCGAACCGTTAGAGGTCTTCTTCTTTATTCTCACTCGCGCGCCTTCTCGTAACTGCATCATAAATGTATTAATTTTGTGGTCTTTCTTTATAGTCATTCCGAAAAGCAGACCACAGGATTACACAGATTTCCTTCACTAATATCATTAAACCACAATGTTCCAGGAGTATTAGAGTCAAAGCGAATTTAACATGAGCAGCGATAAGGCAATCAAAGCGGATTCTATAATAGCGGCGATAAAGAGCAGTACTATTATGAGCGTGAAGAAAGCCCTCAACGCTCTTCCAAACTCGTCTTTTAAATGCCTGTCTTCTCTCCTTTTCAATACCTCACGTCCTAATTTCAAGCCAATCGCAGCACTGATGAAAAATGCGGGCAGCTCAAATATACCATGCGGCACTATCGCAAACAGCACTATTAGACCCTTCTCATGCGCGAACCAGCCGATTAAGCCGCCATTGATGAATGTAGAAAACATAGGAAATACACCTATCAATGGTCCTGACAAGATGTCAAGGAAACAGGTGAAAGCGTTATTCAAGAATATCACGGTAAAAAAGAGTAAAAAAAGCACCCACATAGGGCAACCCTCCGAATACTGCTTTATATCTCCGCTTAGCTGCTGAATCCACTCCAGCGGTGCACTGAACACTTCGTTTAGAAGACCGATATACCCGATAATAGCGGAGCAGAGGAAAAGAGA
>JAOZPO010000022.1:0-3943 GCA_029932715.1 Halobacteria archaeon
ACTTTATTATCACCGTTTCATATAGCCCGAACCTGTGCGGGTCGCCGCCTCCGATAGTTATCGCTTTCTTCTCGTATTTTCTGAACCCAGGTGTTGTTTTCCGCGTGCCCGCCACTTTTATCCCTGCATTTACTGCCCTCGCCTCGTTTACAAATATTCTTGTTAAAGTAGCAACGCCGCTCATTCTACCCAGGAAATTAAGCACAAGCCGCTCAACCTTTAATATCTTCGCACCCGCGCCCCACACAGTCAAAATAGTATCGCCGCTCTTTATCTTATCCCCATCTTCAAAGCCCGTGGAATATTTAACATTCAGATAGTCAAAAATCCGCTTTGCTTCGTCCAGACCTGCAAGGACACCTTCTTCTCTCACCGTTATCTCCGCTTTACATTCGGTATATGGCACTATCTCCTCGTAATCCTCATGCCCTACATCCTCTTCGAGAAAACTTTCTATCTCTCTCAGCAGCATTTGCAAACTCCTCATAAGAACTAATGAATGATTTATAAAAAAAACCCTTCGTTTACGAAAGAAAAGCAATACCAAAGAAAAACTTTATTTACCACTGTTCACCTCTTTATAAAAGATGGAAAAGTTAAGAGTAGGTGTAATTGGCTGCGGTACCATAGGAACGGAGATATGCAAGGCGATAGATGGGGATGACCTGGAGATGGAGCTGTTTTTTTTGATTGACAACCATCCCGAAAATATAGAAAGCCTGTATACAAGCCTGAAGAAGAAGCCGGAGATAACCAAATCTGATAGCCACGGGCTGGGAGCGATTTTAGAGGACGTGGATTTGGTGATAGAATGTGCATCGCAGGCTGCGGTTCGTGAGTTTGTGATACCTGCGTTGAGAAGCGGTACGAACGTAATGATACTGAGCGTTGGTGCATTGCTCTGTATAGAAGGGCTGTATGAAGAGATTGAGAGCATCGCGAAGGAGAAAGACTGCAAAGTATATATTCCATCGGGGGCGGTAGCGGGCATAGATGGTTTAAAGTCAGGGGCTATGGTAGGAATAGAGTCCGTAGAGTTGACGACGATAAAGCCGCCTCGTGGCTTTGAGGGAAATGAGTACGTTAAGGAGAAGGGAATAGAGTTGTCTTCTATAGAGCGAGCGGAAACGCTGTTTGTGGGTCATGCGAAGGAAGCGGTGAAATATTTCCCTGAGAACGTGAACGTGGCTGCTACTTTGAGCCTTGCCGGTATAGGACCCAAAGCAACGAGAGTAAAGATAGTTGCGGACCCAGGGGCAAAAAGGAACGTGCATGAAGTAAAAGCGTGGGGTGAATTCGGGAATTTATTTGTGCGTGTGGAAAACGTTCCTTCGGCTGCGAATCCAAAGACGAGCTATTTAGCCGCTCTTTCCGCCATAGCAACGCTGAAGAGGATTTCATATCCAATAAAGGTTGGGACATAGTTGGTTAAAACTATGACGGTGGATAGAAGCGAATTAGCACCCTCCACAAACGTGGAGTTTAAACATAATATATTATTCTCAACTGGAAGCAGCTTAGGCTCAAAAGGTCTTTCATGTGTGTTCGGTTAAGTATAGCCAACCATAAGACATATAAAAAATATACAGGACATGGATTAACGCAGGCAGAAAAGCAAAAATATTTATGCCTTCTCCGCCCCCCTCTGTATCGCCTCCTCCACCGATGCCAAATCCTTCATTATAAACACTCGCTCCTTTTCGCCCTCTGTGGAATCAATCGAATTCCTTAGTATTGGTGCATACTTCTTAAACCTGTCTATTTTCACTCTATAATCCGATGTATCCGCTATTATTACCGGTTCAAAGCCGTTCTCCTTTAGATACGCTATTATTTTATTCCGCTCGTTCTCGTCTTTAAGCTCAAACCGGTATTTCGGCCGGTTGTAGTAGTTCGACAATCCATCAAATATCTCGCGGTCTCCGAAAAAATATTTGAAGCACCACATATCTCCTATTTTAAAAATATTTATTTTCTCTCCTTTTACTTCTCCACTCATAATCTCTTCCTCCTTTTTACTTCTTACTTCCAAAACGGGCTCTCATTGCCTGTCTCGACTGGAACCCGTGGTACACCGAGTAGCCTTCTACTCCCTTCTGCTCAAGTTTTACATCAAACGAAACGTTCTTAGTATATAGTCCGTCTGGTGACTCCCTTCCCACTATTATCATTGCTCCCTTCTCCAGCTTTACATATTCCGTGCCGTTTACTCTCTCCTGTGTCTTGTCCACGAATGCATTGAGGCTATCAAAAAGCGGGTCCATGACCAAGCCCTGATATACCAGCTCACTCCATGTCTTATCCACGTAATCCTTAAACCTCAGCTCATTCCGTGTTAGCACAAGCTGCTCAAGGTCTCTATGCGCCCGTAGCAATATAGTAGCAGCCGGATGCTCGTACGTCTCCCTCGCTTTGAAGCCAAGAACCCTGTCTTCAATCATATCTGTTCTACCAATACCATGCTTGCCGCCTATTTCGTTCAGTTTCCTTATCAGCGAAACACCGTCTGTCTTTGTACCATCCAATGAGACGGGAATGCCATGCTCAAATCCAATTTCTATTCGCTCTGCGTCTTCAGGTGTCTCAGATACCGGGACGGTCCACTGGTATATCTCTTCAGGTGGTATAAAAGAAGGCTCCTCTAACTCGCTACCTTCTATGCTCCTGCTCCAGATATTCTCGTCCACGCTCCATCTCTTCTCTGTTTCAAAATAAACACCATGCTCCTGTGCGTATTCCTGCTCCTCTTCCCGCGTCAAATTCAGCTCTCTCATCGGTGCGATTACGTCAAGGTCCATGGTTCTGAAGACAGCATCGAACCTGAGCTGGTCGTTGCCCTTACCTGTGCAGCCATGGGCTACGGCATCTGCTCCTTCTTCTTTCGCAACTTCCAACACTTTCTGCGCTATCAATGGTCTCGCGATCGCAGTGCCAAGCACGTATCCTTCGTAGTTACCGTTCGCCATTATCAACCGGAAGATATAATCATGTACGAACTCGTTCCTACTATCTATGACTCTATACCTATCACTCAGTTTCTCTGCTCTTGCCTCCGCTTCTTTTATATCCGCCTGTCCTACATTCACCATTACTGCAATTACTTCTTCGTAGCCATAACGCTCTCTTAGCAACGGGATGCATACTGAAGTGTCCAATCCGCCGGAGTAGGCAAGCACTACCTTCTTCATTTCGCTCTTTTATATCGCGCCTCTTTCATATCCACAGCGAAGAACTGTCCTGCTATGTGACATAGTAAATCCTTCACATCTATTACTTCTTTCCAGGAATCTTCCTGAACCCCTACTGCCACCACTCTCCCTACTATCCATATATGATTGCCCAGCACTATGTTCGTCTCCTGTTTGCACTCTATCCATGCTTTTGCTTCTTTTATACGTGGCGGCTTCACCTTCTCCGCTTTCTCTGCCGTTAATCCCGCATGTTCTATCTCGTTATCTCCATACGGATAGTCGGTTTCCAGAACGTGCATGAGGTCACCAAAGTCCTTACCTACTATGTTAACAACGAAATCACCGTTCTCCTGGATGTTCTGCCACGTATCGTGTGTGGGATCGCACGAGATGCCATACAAAGGCGGGTCAAAGCTAACCGGCGTATTTAAACTGAATGGCGCTGCATTCGGTATTCCACTCTCAGATACTGTCGTGACTACTACTACCGGTCGAACAAGCAGTTTCGAGAATGCTTCTACTTCGAGTTCCATCTTTCTCTCCTATCTATCCCTTTAACTACCTTTATGTTATATCTGCTATTTAAAAGTGTTTGCAAACATGCAGCTTATGGTTCAGCCTCTCCTGCTCTTTCCCCTCTCATTCTCTATCTGCCGCCGGACAGACGACAAAGCATCCTTTAACACTTCTATGAAGTCCCATCTCCTCTTCTCTCCTTTATGCGCTACATCATCGCTACCCTTCGCGGTTAG
>JAOZPO010000022.1:3953-10610 GCA_029932715.1 Halobacteria archaeon
CACGGTTTTCGCGCCCCCTGGCTCACCATGAGCGACATATAACTTGTTGGGCGTTTTTACATGCACACCAATCTTAGGATATGATAAACCGCCTCTGTCCCTCTCCTTCTTTATCACTATCTTTATCCAGTGTATCCTGTTAACTAACCTGGCAATTTTCTTCACTTCTGTATCTATGATTTCATCCGCGAGTTCCTTATATTCAGCATCAATACTGCCTTGAATCTCCAGGTCTATCTTAGCCTTCTCTCTAAGTTCATGCAGATACCTCATTATATTAGATATCGTTACGATTCCAGCAAGATCATGATTCTTTACAATAGTAACAGCCAGTATATCGTGTTTCTGCATTAAACCAGCAATCGCTGCTATATTTGCATCCACGTCAGCAGTTATCACGGGGGAGTTCATAATGTGCGAAACAGGCTGCTCCATTCTTGTTCCTTTCTCTCCTTTTATTTCGCCCGTGGTCATTTTTCGCTTTGGCTTGTATAACTTTGTTAAAATGTCCCCCTCTGTAACTATGCCAACTAAATTATCTGCGCTATCAACGACGAGAATGCGCCCCAGGTTGCTTTTCCTTATTATACTCCTCGCCTTACCTATACTCTCTGCCTCTTCCATACATATCAGGTCAGTGCTCATTATCTCTGCAGCGCTGACTTGTTTCAAAATGACTGATTCCGCACCACGTCTCATAATGTCGTGCTCCGTAACGATTCCCACAAGTTCGCCATCATCTGCCACTACCGGAGCACCTCTCTGACCACTGTTCACCAGTTCGGTTATCGCATCAATGGTTAGCGTATCCCTGTGCATACAGTGCGGCCTAAACATAAACGCATCCACATGTGATTCAGGATTGGATGCAAGAAGCAGGTCCTGTATATTGACCATATATATCGTAGCACTGTCGAACACAATAAGGTTATGAAAATTGCTCTTTTCCATAATGCCAATCGCTTTCGCTATCGAAGTATCGGGCGTTACTGTCGTTACCTTCTTTGTACTTATCTCTATTACGGGTTCGTCAAACATCTCTCATCACTTCCCATTTTAACATACTCCTATTTAAGATAGTTGTATGTTGGCATCAAAGATACAAGTAGCTAATTTTAAATTCTTCGCTATTACATCTGCTCTTTCCTTACAATAGTGAATATTTCCAGGCGATGTTTTATTAAACCAAATAGACGCAGCTCAGTCTATCATCACCCATTTGTCACTGCCTTCCCATATTTTTATGGAATAAAGCGAAACGCCCAAATCAGAGCCTTCCAGGTTCGCCTCTAACTGCCGTTTCAGAAACAAGGCTATATTTTCGCTTGTTGGATACTCTATTATTTCGTTTAATAGCTTATGGTCAACAAGTTCAAGCAGCTCTTCTACCACTGCCTTCACCTCTGCAAAGTCCGCTACACATTCCGTATCCGCCTTCTTCTCACCCTCCACCACTATCTCTACCTTATACGTATGCCCGTGCAGATTTTTGCATTTACCCGGATGCCGCGGCAGAGAATGGGCTGCGCTGAAATCCATCAAAACACCTAATTTCATTTTGACCTTTTTGAGATTCTATATCAGTAGTAATTAAATATTAAATTTAAATACTGAATGCCTTTTAGTATGGGATATACAATGTCTATAGGGAAGAACACAAAAGGCAGGAAGCTCCGGCTTTGTAAGGCAAACAGGCGAAACCGGCGGGTTCCGGCGTGGATAATGGTAAAAACGAACAGACATGTAACGACACATCCGAAACGGAGGCATTGGCGGCGCACGAAACTGAAAACGTGAAGATAAGTGGAGAAAGGATCATGGCAGAAGAAATTGGAAAAGAGGAACGCATTTATACGATACCGCTGCGCGATGTGAAGAAGGCACCGAGATGGAAAAGGAGCAACAAGGCAATCGCACTGATCAGGGAATATTTGATGCAGCACACAAAATCGGAATTCATTGTTTTGGATACGAAAATAAACGAGAAGGTCTGGGAACGCGGTTCGCAGAAACCACCTTCCAGGATACGGGTAAAAGTAAGAACAGAGGAAGAGATAGTCAGGGCTGAACTTGTAGAATAGTGATAAAGGTGAATAAGGTAAAAGAGAGAGCGCGAACATTCAATGTGGATAGCAGTCCATATATAGGTATTTTTACAACTTGCACTGAGTCTTTGCTCCTTTTGCCTTCTAATGCCCCTGATAAGTTAGTTGTGGGTATAGGACGAGCCTTGCATGTGGAAGTCATACGGACCCACATTGCAGAGACATCTTTAATTGGCTGTTTGGTCGCTGGCAATACAAAAGGATTTATCGTGTCCCAGTACACGCTTGATAGCGAAATAGAACGGCTAAGGGCACAGGGGCTGGAGGTGAACATTAGCAGACTGCCGGATAGCGATAGGATAAGTACGGCTGGCAATGTCATACTTGCGAACGATACGGTTGCGCTTGTACATCCGGGTTTGTCAGAGAATGCAGTGGCAATAATAAAGGATACGCTGGGTGTGGAAGTGTATAAAGGCACGATAGGCGGTTTAAAAACCGTGGGAATGGCTGCGGTTGCAACGAACAAGGGCATCCTGGCACATAATAAGGCCACGCGAGCTGAACTGGAATTCTTAGAGCAGATATTCGAGTTGCCTGTGGAGATAGGCACGGTAAATTTCGGTATTCCCACGATAGGTGCTGCTTTGGTTGCGAATACGAAAGGATATGCTGCGGGGGATGAGACGACAGGTGCGGAGTTGGGCAGAATTGAGGATGCTTTAGGGTTTTAAGATAAAAATTGCCAGATCAGTACCAGGAACTAAAACATGCATGCAATCGCTTCAATCTGCGAATACACCTGCTCATCTTTGAATTGCACCATTGAAATCGCACCAGATGGACACGCAGACCCACAGGAGCCACAGCCTTTACATACTACATCATTCACGCGCATCACTCCTTCTTTGAGAGAAAGCGCGCCAAAAGGACATATTGACTCGCATGTGCCACAGCCCACACAAATATCCTCGTCCACTACAGCCACAAGTGGCTCTATCACCACTTCGCCCTGCATTAAGGGTATCGCAGCTCGAATTGCCGCGCCAACAGCCTGAGCCACGCTATCAGGTATATCTTTTGGCGATTGACAGCATCCCGCGATGAAGATACCATCGGTGAATGTATCCAGAGGACGGAGCTTAGGATGCGCCTCCAGGAAAAAACCGTCTGCACTTCGGGATATCTTCAATATCTTGGCGAGTTCATCTGCTTCCTTTCCCGGCACGATTGCATTTGCCAGTACCACCAGGTCCGCTTCTATTTCTATCTGCTCTCCATTGCTTATCGTTCTTACCAGTACTTTATCATCTGCCTCCGCTCTTTTTGTTACCTCTATGGGGTCTTCAAGCCTTTTCCTTATGTATTCCATACCCTCAGCCATTACTCTGTTATAAAACTCCTCAAATCCTTTTCCATACGCTCTTACGTCATTGTATATTACTTTTACATCTGCATCTGGGATTTTATCTCTCACCAGATGTGCCTGTTTCGCTATGTACATGCAGCAGACACGCGAGCAGTACTTACGTTCGTCTTCTTCTTGAGACCGGGAACCCACGCATGAGATAAAAACCACTTCTTTTGGCTCCTTACCGTTTATTATTATCTTTCCGCCTGTGGGACCAGAAGCGACCGAAAGCCGTTCAAATTCCAATCCAGTTATTACCTCGTTGTATTTATAACCGTATTGCTCCCCGGGGTCCAGCAGCCCGTAGCCGGTTGCCACTACTATCGTGCCTACCTCTACTTCCTTCTCTTCCTCGCGCTGCTCGAAATCAATTGCACCTATGGGACAAGCATCTATGCATGCAGGCGACTCACCGCATTTACCTTTCGTTATGTATAAACACCTGTTTGAATCTATGGTGTATATCAGTGGAACTGCCTGAGGGAACGGAGCGTATATTGCTGCTCTGTTTCCTAACCCGACGTCAAATTCATTTGGGATTCGTCCACGAAGCCGGCACGCATCCGCACAATCGCCGCAGCCAATGCATTTTACCGCATCCACGTAACGAGGCTTCTTTTTTAGCTTTACCTTGTAGTTCCCGATGTAACCCTCTACTTCTGTCACTTCAGAATACGTAAATAACTGTATATTCTTGTGTCTTGCTGCTTCCACCATCTTCGGTGTGAGTATGCATGCAGAACAGTCCAGAGTGGGGAAAGTCTTATCAAGCTGAGCCATGTGCCCCCCGATAGACGGCTCTTTCTCTATTAAATACGTCTCAAACCCCTTATCCGCAACCTCAAGAGCGGCGAAAATACCTGATACGCCACCACCTATCACCATCGCTCTCGGTATAACACTAACTCTTTTCTTATCCAGGGGCACTAACAAAGCCGCCTTAGCAACAGCAGAAGCCACCAAATCCTTTGCTTTATCCGTAGCACCTTTGCCTGAATGAACCCATGCACACTGTTCCCTCAGGTTTGCCATCTCGAAGCAATACCGGTTTAAACCTCCATCTTCACACGCATTTCTGAACGTGGGCTCGTGCATCCGGGGAGAGCAAGAGGCAACAACCACTCTGTTCAACTCATATTCCTTTATATCCCTCTTTATTAGTTCCTGCCCGGGATCCGAGCACATGTACAGGTAATCTCTCGCAATAACCACGCAAGGTAGCCTATTTGCAAACTCCGCAACCGCCTCAACGTCTACTGTCGCCGCTATGTTTAAGCCACAATGGCAGATATAAACACCAATGCGGGGTGAAGGTTCTATATTCATGTGCATGACATGTATAAGCTATATCTCTCAGGATATAAAAATTCGGTATTTTATGTTTTCATCCACTATTTCCTCTTCTATACGCTTCGCAATTATCTTTTCGGGATGATGGAGCCCCTTAACTCTCTCCTGGATGTCTTTAAACCCGGAAAAAAACCCTTTCTTCCTCTCTTCCAGAATCGCCCACATCAATTTCTTCCCTATTCCGGGGAACAAATCCAGAGTATGTAACCGCGTGGTAATAGGCTTTGCGTTGTTGAAGACCATTATAAACCGCTGTTCATCTCCTTTCACTATCTCTTCAATGACATAAGCGAGTTCCACCGCTGCAGTTGGTGATAACTCATCATATCTCAACTTCTTGACCACATGGTCTATTACGTCCCGCTCGCCTTCTCCTATATAGACCTTTTCATATAGCACGGGTACTTTATCCTTCTTCGGTGAAAGCTCCATTAATACGAACTTAGACTCGCCAATCGCGTGGACAAGAGGCTTCTTCTGATATACCGGTCGGGTATCCTCATGATGTCCATAGGGTAAATAGTCAAGAACACGGGCATACGTCTCCCGTTTCTTCTCTACCTCAGTTCCCCTACCTACCCTACCTGTTCTTTCATACGGTCTCTCATTCCTGTTTCTCCACAAATGGGTATAACCTCTGCTTCAATCATTCATATCTCGCAATGCAATCGAGTATTTTATCTATATCCGCCTCTGTCAGCGTGAATCGCTCCTTTGCATAAATCGCCCGCACTTCGTTCTTGCTCTTCGGCTGTAGGTCGGTGATCCTAACCGCTATCTCCTCTTTCATCTTCTCTAACTTCAAGAGATCGTTTATAAGCGCACGTGACTGCTCCGCTTCATGCTTAGCGAATTTTGCGGTATGCTCAGTAGCTTTTCTCCGCTCATATCTTACCTCTTCTTCCTCTTCGCCTTCCGCCACCTCTTTTATTCTATTAGGTGTTATTTGCAACATTTCTTTAGCCTCTGCAAGTGACATGATATACTCATTAAGTATCTCCTTTACTATCATCTTTCTACATTACCCCTATCTTCCGGTATAAACTATGAGGAAATAAAAAGGTTTATTATAGACTGTAATCAACAGATTTAGCAGAAAGGAATAAGGTGATTCGATGAAGGATTATATAGTAAAAGATATAAACCTCGCAGAAGAGGGGGGGAAGAGGATAGGCTGGGCTGGCGGTAGAATGCCGGTTTTAGGTCAGATAAGGGCGAGATACGAGCGTGAGAAGCCACTGGAGGATATAAATATAGCTGCATGTTTGCATGTCACGGTAGAAACGGCGAATCTGATGTTGACGTTGCGAGCAGGAGGTGCGGAGATAGCACTTACGGCTGCCAATCCGCTGTCCACTCAGGATGATGTAGCTGCTGCACTGGCTTCGGTAGGCATAAAGACCTATGCGTTTCGCGAAGAGAATGAAGAGGAATATTACAATTGCTTGCATGATGCGTTAGATATAAATCCAAGTGTCCTATTGGACGATGGTGGCGATGCTATTACTGCAGTTCATGCAGCGGGCAAGACTGAGGCGATAAAGGGCGCATGCGAAGAGACGACTACGGGTGTGATAAGACATCGTGCGAGAGCACGTGATAACAAGTTGGCTTTCCCCTTAATTGCCGTCAATGATGCAGAGACGAAGATGATGTTTGATAACAGGTACGGAACAGGGCAATCAACCATTCACGGGATAATGAATGCGACAAATATCCTGCTTGCCGGCAGAGTAGTCGTGGTGGCAGGCTATGGCTGGTGTGGAAGAGGCGTGGCGTTAAGAGCGAAGGGGCTTGGCTCGAACGTGATAGTGGTGGAGGTGAACCCGCGGAAAGCACTGGAGGCGGTTA
>JAOZPO010000022.1:10620-12903 GCA_029932715.1 Halobacteria archaeon
GCGCGAAGCGGCAAAGATTGGCGACCTCTTTATTACCGCTACCGGGGATACTTCTGTTATAAGGGGCGAGCATATCGAGTTGATGAAAGAAGGTGCAATTCTTGCCAATACCGGTCATTTCAACGTCGAGATAGACGTAAACGATCTGGAAGAGCTGGCGGTGGAGAAGAAGGAGATAAAAGAGAACGTGGTGGAGTACAGAATGAAGGATGGCAGGAAGTTATATCTGCTCTCCGAGGGGCGAATAGTGAATCTCGCGGCGGCATACGGGCACCCGCCTGAGGTGATGGACATGAGCTTTGCAAACCAGGCGTTATGCGTGCGGTACATCGTGGAAAATCATGAGACGCTGCGTAATGAGGTGTATTCAGTACCGAAGCATATAGACGAGGAAGTGGCACGATTGAAGCTGAAATCACTGGGTGTGGAAGTGGAAGAGCTCACAGCGGAACAGGAGAAATATCTTAGCTCCTGGGATTTGGGGACGTGAGGAAACAACACCCCTACAAACTTTTTATTCAACATATAGACTATTATCTTAAAGCCAACAGAGAACAATCGAAGAGGATTGGTATTATCTTCCTGGACAGGGATAACGATATGACCACAGGCGGCAAAGAGTTGTTCTCAAAGGTGGGAGGATTTGAGAGTACGTTAAACATTGGCACAGGGGTGACAGGCCCAGCAAAAGGCGGGACTCTAATGACGGTATATATGGGCACAGGAATACTGCACGTTATGGTACGGTAAAACATGATGAGTCCAGGGAGTATTTGCCACCGTCAGTAAGTATAGGGGGTCAGGGATCACGCGAACAACCGATAGCATACGATGCCAATTTCATCGAGCTAAAAGTACCGATGGAAGACCTGAATAACAGACCTGATGATGCAGTCATCAGAGCTATTTATAATTAATTCTTCTGCGTTATTTAACCTGCCGTTATCACTATTGGAAATGATGATACGTGAAAAAAGGTTCTTCTCTGCAAAAAGCGTTCAAAACGGATGCTTAACGCTCGTCCTCTTAAATTGTTCGTTACTGAACATAACCAGATAATCAGAGATTCCACATGCTTTAGACAGTCTCTTTGCAGTCGTTTCCACAGATTCGCGATTGTAACCATGAATAACAGAGAACAAATTATTTTCCCACTTCCCGGGGATGGTTACTCTGCCGTAGCAATGCGTTACCTCGGTATAAGAAGAGAGAATATTTCCAATGTGTCCTATCTGGTCTCCTGGCACCTTCCATGCCACCACAGCATTAGCGACAATGCCTACTTTTCGCTGATTTACCGAAATCCCCAGCCTCTTGATGACGCCTATGCTTATCAGTCTCTTTAGCCTTGTTATCACTTCCTCGGGACTTATCCCCACTTGCTTCGCAATCTCCTCGAATGGCTTCTTCACCAGTGGTATTCCATCTTGCGTGATGCTTATAATCTTCTGGTCTATCTCGTCCTTATTCACCTGATTCACCCCCTTCTGCTTCTGAATCTGTAAATTTAAACCTGACATCAATCTTGAATACGTGAGTAGTAGGAAGGTCTATTGTATCGGAATCCGGGATGCCTGTCCTTCTCTTTATCTCTTCCACTGTCTCTTCTAAGTCCGTATCTCCACATGTCGTAACAGTGAACCAGAGATTGTAGTCATGCTCACGGCGGTAGTTATGGGTCACACTCATGTATTCATTAACAACGCCTGCGACATACTCCATATTGTCCTCTGGCACTTTCATCGCCATCAATGTAGAAGAGCAAGAGCCGAGTTTTTGCGCATCAAGAATAGTACGGAGTTTCCGGATGACGCCATTATCGGAAAGTTTTTTCACTCGTGCAAACACATCCTCCTCGGTGACTCCAAGCTTCTCCCCCAATATCATCCAGGGGCGCTCTTCCAGCGGGAACTCATCTTGCATCAACTGTAGTAATTCTTTATCTTTCTTATCCAGCTTGACCGCTTTCATCTTCTGCATCCTCATCTCTAATCTTGTATTATATCTTATTTAAATCCAATGGTATAGTTATTTATACGGTGGTCAGCCAATAACAGAATTCGAACTCAAATTTAGCTAACCGCAAGATTAACTTGACTTGCGCCATTATATAAAACAGCGCAATATTTGCCATGCTCACAGGACTCACTCCGCTCCATTTCAATCCTGACATTCACGCCGTCCGCAAAGACCGGGAAGTAAAGGTCGTCTTCATTGTGATTTGCCGATCCTTGTCAGGAACCCCAAAATAGATAAGCTCGTCGAACCTTCTCCATAGTGCGG
>JAOZPO010000155.1 GCA_029932715.1 Halobacteria archaeon
GATATTAGGCGAATACAACCTCTCAGTATTCCTGGATTCCGATAATAGCATAGAGGAGACGAACGAGACAAACAACAACCTGACCGAAAGATTAATCGTGGCGAATAGAATAGACCTTGAGTTGTCTTCACCACTTGGCGGTGAGGTCTGGGCGGGAATCCGGAACATCACGTGGAACGCGACCTATGAGTACCCGCTGCTGATTGACCTGTTCTACAGTCCGGACAGAGGCTACCGCTGGGTAAACATCACAACAAACGCGACAAATAACGGCTCTTATGCCTGGAATACCCGGGATGCGATTGATGGTGAGTACCTGATAAAGATCATTGCTCGGTCAGGAATAGCGAAAGCAGAGGACAAATCTGATGTATTCTATATACGAAACGAGAAAACAGGTGATGAGTGGGGCTCTTTTCACACAAATGCGGGCTATGCACCCTGTGATACACCAGATACTGATGAAATAGCATGGATGAGTGATGATGTCGGTGCAAGCTCATCATCTTCACTCATTGTGGCAGAGGGAAAGGTGTTTGTTTATGCAACGGGGGAGCATGGCAACACTATGGCAAGTACCTATTACACCTATCTTGTTGCACTGGATGTATCGAATGGAGAGATTATATGGGCAACGTCAATTGTAGCGGGATTGTTTGGTACATGGGCAACGCCGGCATATAAAGATGGAAGTATCTATGTAGCTTCAGGAGCGGGGATTTATCGTATTGATGCAGACACCGGCGATATAGACTGGGAGTTTAGATACCCTTCAGGGGCAGGTTCAGTAGATGGGGGTCCAGCAGTTACGGACCGAGCGATTTATGTCGGTGACTGGGCGGGGTGCCACTACTATTGCATACCAAATAATCTAACTAAACCCAAGGATGTGATATGGACATTCAACTCAAAAGGACGTGCGCAATCCACACCCGCAGTTGCATACGGAAATGTCTACTTCGGCAGTTTCTGCTATGGTGAGTGTCAGAGTGAAGCATTTTGTGTAAATGCGGGCAGTGGAACCGAGATTTGGAGTACGCCGACAGGGGATGTCTGCGGGACGGTTACGGTTGCCGATGGGCTTGCCTATTTCACGACTTACCGGGACCCATCTGGGCGGCATTTCTATGCGCTCGATGCGCTCAATGGAACTTTGGTATGGGCAAAAGAAATTGCATGGAGTGATTCAACACCTGCTTACAAACCACCATCCCGGTCGTCAAGAAGCTATATCTACGTAGCTACGGATGGTGGAGAAATATATTGTTTCGATGCGAAAACGGGAGAAGAAATCTGGAGCACCGGTGGTGTTGCCTACTGGACGACCTCGCCGATAGTGACAAAAGATGGAAAGGTATTTGCAGGTAATTCCCAGAAATTATACTGTCTTGATGCCTTCACAGGTGAAATTTTATGGGCTGCACCGGGAGGTCCCTCACCGGCAGTGACAAACGGGTTTGTTTATACCGTTAATAAAGGTAGAGTTATTGCATACGGAAGTGGAACATTGCCCGACCTTACCGTTAAAGCAAAAGCACAGGGAAATTATGTAACTGGAGAAACGGGAGTTATAACTGCCGAAATCGAGAATATAGGTAAATCAAACGTAACAAAAAGTTTTAAGGTTGAGCTGAGACACAAAGGGGTGGTGATTGGTGAACAGACGGTCAATTCAACTTTGGGTATTAATGAGACGAAAACCGTGGAATTCAATTGGACACCGATAACTGAGGGGGTGCATCGTCTCAGTGTAGAGGTAGACCCCCCACCCGGTAATGTGTCCGAGTCAAATACGCTAAATAATATCGCGAATGTAACTGCAGTTGTGGAAAGTAACGAACCGGACCTTACTACTAAGATAATAACGGTATCACCAAATCCTGTGGACGTGGGCAAAGAAGTAAAAGTGGAAGCAAATGTATCTAACATAGGGTATGAGACGAACAAGTCATTCTGGGTGCGGTTTAGTGTGGATGATGATATTGCAGTGACTCAAAAGAACGTATCTTTAGAGGGCGACATCAAGCTTGTAGAGTTCACATGGAAGGCTACAGGAAATGGGACACATAAACTTACTGTTGAAGCAAATCCTGCTGATAACTGGACGGAAGAGAAGATAAAAGAAGCAACATGGACAAATAATATTGATTCGCGAGTGGTAGAAGTTATACAACTAACACCAACACCGACACCAACTCCTTCTTCTGGCTTCGGTCCCGGCTCCAGAGGCGGTGGCGGCGGCGGTTCCGCAGGCGGCTTCGATGCAGGCAGCGGCACTGGTGAATCCGGTTCGGGAGAAGCAGGCGGCATGCAAATACCGGTGAACGCAAGCACTTCCGCAGCAGCAGAAGAAACAAAACGCGAAGTCTCGGGTTACCCGTTTGGTAATATTTCTTCCGGCGCGTCAGGCGGTGGCGGCACGATACCGATACTTCTGGTTGTGATTGCATTATTTATCATAACGGTCTTCTATTTTGGCTATTACAGAGAGAAAAGGACACATGCGAAGCATGTTTCATATGGGAACGAAAGAAACGAGAAAACGCACAGGAGGACTAACAACAAAAAATGAATCCGCTACTACAGACATTGATGCCGAGCACTGATCTTGTTTCCTGGCTCAGCACGGATTTCCTGACTTTGGTTACTTCTGTGCTCCGCATTCCGGTATTGATTTTACTGTATGCACTAACATTGTGGGTAATCGTGGAGATCGGGACGCTCACATACGAGTGGCTTACGAGAACCGGACGATTCTCAAAGAAAAGCCCAAAAGATTTAGAAGAAGGATTGCAAGAAGCAGCGAACCTAGTGATAGAGAATAGTGGCAATCCGGGCGGTGAGCACAAGGTAGAAAGCGAAAAAGTAGACAAAGAGGCAATTGCCGTGCTCAAAAATTGCACGACACACAAATTCGTGCATATCTTCTTGAATGAACTCTCAACGCTAAAAAGCGATAAACTATTTCCTGTGCGGTTGCAGAAGCTGCTGCAGACGTGCGATGAGGAGATGACAAAACGGCTGGAGAAGACGAGAACGATAGTGCGAATCGGCCCGATACTTGGACTCATGGGCACATTGATACCAATGGGTCCTGCACTGCTTGCACTTACCCAGGGCGATATAAATACGCTTGCAACCAGTCTTATCTTCGCGTTCGGCACCACTGTTCTCGGTCTGTTAGTCGGCGGTGTTGCATACGTGATCACTACGATTCGTCAGCACTGGTATGATAAGGATATGAACGACATAAGGTATGTCTGCGAGGTGCTGTTTGGAGGGGAGTAAATAAGAGACCGCGAGTATTACACGAGATTAATACAACACTTTCTTTTTAGAAAAAAGAAAACCTGTGCTAAAAGAAAAACAAATAAGTTCTTTT
>JAOZPO010000156.1 GCA_029932715.1 Halobacteria archaeon
ATGTCGGGTACAATGGCTGAAAAATAAAAAAATCACTTGATTTTTCGATTGTGCCATTCAGAGGACAATAGTGTAACTAAGATACTAAGGGGAGATTTAAAATGAGGTAACTTTCCAGCATTAATGGTGTTATCTGTAACCTGGCACAGTATCTGTTCACATAACATGACGTCTTATTATGTAACCAACTTACAGCACATTTCAGAAGAAATAAAGCGAGTAGGCTTACTGATACAGTTGCAAGTTTTAAAAATCAGGCAGAAAAAAGAGGTGGTGGATGGATTTCAAGGGCTTTATGTATCAGACGAGGAAATAAACTCCGTTTTAGAGGATACATATCCCGCTAATGATGAGGATCAGCATATCCAAACCATAATTGAACTTATTGCCGAGCTAGAACAAGAAATAGAAACAAAGAAAGTAGAAAGCATGGGAAGAGGCATTACCTTAACTCTTCCACAGTTAGCAAACATCTTTAGTCTTACACCTTTTGAGTTGAATGTGATTTTAATCTGCATGGCACCAGAACTGGATACCAAGTACGAAAGACTGTATGCGTATCTGCACAACGATGCAACGAAAAAGCAGCCCAGTGTTGACTTAGCTTTAAGTTTACTCTGTAATTCAAGCGAAGAGAAGCTATACGCGCGACAAATTTTTGACGCTGCTGCACCTTTAGTTAAGCATCTTCTAATCCAGTTTATAGAAGCGCCAGAAGAGGGTAAAAAAACGTTATTGTCAAAGTTTATTAAATTGGATGACCGGATAATCAATTACCTTTTAGGCTTCAACCTAATAGACACAAAGATAGAACCTTTTGCTGAACTGATACAACCGCAAACCGATTTAGAGGAGGTACTCTTACCTGAAGAACTAAAACGGGAAATAGATGGCATTATCAACTGCCGGGAACTAACTGACGGCACGAAATGCTTTTTGCAAAAACATTTTGTTTAATGCGTTGGAAAATTGTAGCGGAATTGTGTTTATCGCGAGCGAACAGCCACTGGAACTTGGTGTGGAATTACCAAAAGAAATATTTGACATTGATATTCCCATACCAGACTATGCAATGCGTAAAACTATCTGGCAGCAGTATTTGACCGTAACATTCAGCGAAGAGGACGTCAGTGCACTTGCAAACAAATTCTCTGTGGGACAGATAAAGGATGCGTTTGTGAGTGCACAGAAACTGGCGGTTTTGCATGGGGCACGAAGAAATGACTATAGAAGACCTTTATGATGGATGTCGTGCACAATCCAACCAAAAATTGACGGCATTAGCGAAACGAATCAAACCGAAATATAGGTGGGATGATTTAATCCTACCGAAGGAGAAGAAGGAGCAACTGGAGGAGGTGAAGAAATATATTAAGAACAAAGGTGTAGTGTATCACGATTGGGGGTTTGATGATAAACTTTCGCTTGGGAAGGGTTTGAACATTTTGTTCTCCGGCACTTCGGGCACCGGGAAGACAATGGCGGCGGAGGTCATTGCTTTGGAGTTGGGGCTCGATCTATATAAGATAGATTTGTCTATGGTGGTGAGCAAGTATATAGGGGAGACGGAGAAGAACCTGAACAGAATTTTTAAGGAGGCGGAGCAGAGCAATGCGATTCTGTTCTTTGATGAGGCGGATGCGTTATTTGGTAAGCGAAGTGAAGTTCGCGATTCGCATGACCGGTATGCGAATATAGAGATAAGTTATTTGCTGCAGAAGATTGAGGAGAATGAGGGTATAGTGATTCTGGCAACGAATTTGAGTCAAAATATTGATGATGCGTTTTTGCGCAGGATGCATTTTAATGTTGAGTTTCCGTTTCCGGAGGAAGAGTACAGATACAAAATATGGCGAGGTCTAATTCCAAAAGAGGCGCCTGTTTCTGAGGATATAGAGTTTGAGTTTTTGGCTAAGAGGTTTAAATTAGCAGGGGGGATATTAAGAATATCATAGTGAATGCAGCGTTTTTGGCTGCTGAAGAATCTGGGGTCATTAGGATGGAGCACGTGATAAAGGCGGCGAAACGGGAGTTTCAGAAGATTGGGAAGGTGTGCTCACAGTCGGAGTTTGGGAAGTATTATGGTGTGGTGAGTAAGTGAAAAACAAAATAAGAAACCACGAGATTACACGAGATGGTCACGAGAAAAAGTTTCTAATTTGATATAACCACTCTCAGAAAAGGGTATTCCCACAATCGCAGAACGTAATAATTGGAAGGCATCATAGGAGAGCGTTTGATAAAAAAAAAAATCTACAACATCCCCAATTTGGCTTTTATTACCTCTATCTCGCGCTCTAACCGGTTGAATCGCTCTTCCATGAACGATTTCAAGTCTTCTCGCAGCCCTCTTATCTCGCCTATGGTATCATCCTGTTTCTCCAGCATCTTGTCCTGTTTCTCCAGCATCTTGTCCTGTTTCTCCAGCATCTTCTCCCCTATCGAGACCGATTCTTCACCGAGTTCGACGGACTTGTAAAGCAATTTCCCGGCGGCATCCAAACGTTCACCTAACTCTTCATGCCATTCCCCCCTTTTTATCTCAAAATATTCAAATCCCGCTTTAAAATCTTCAAACTGGACTTCTAAGTGATCCACATCTATCGGATACTTTTTGATCTTTATTTCCTCGATGAAACGCTCTATGGCTGAATCATCACCTTCTGCAACGATTCTGACATCGTAGGGTTTGACATTCTCAACAAACCCTGTTATTTCCAGTTGCCTCGCTATCTCCTCCACTCCGTCACGATACCCAACACGTTGAACCCGCCCTTTTGCGAGAATCACTGCCCTTTTCATTTTCTTCTTCTTTTGTATAGTATACGATTCGCTTATAAAAAACCTTTCTTTCAGCGAAGCGTTTTTGTGATTCATCTTTGGAATATCGCTTATCTTCTGCTTCGTGAGGAGTCTTCTTATCACATCGTAGCCGCACAAGTACAAAGTTTCGAATACTGGTTGCTGTTCAGAACTATTTCCAATTCGGAACTGCTGATAACACCAAAAGAAATAAAACAAAAGTGGGTTATACTATATGTATACGATGAAAGAATCGGTTGCAGTTGCGAAAGAGGCGGATGCGAAAAAAGGGGTTTCACCTACCAAGACAGATAATAGTATCCTGCGTCTTCGAGATGAGCCTGAAATGCAGCTTGGCTCTTTGAGGAGTGTGATAGGTAATATAACACGTAATGGTGGCACGCCATCGGTTGAGAGCATAGCAACTGATTTGAGCGGTATGCATACTGCACAGCGTGCACCCGCGCTGCTGGCACTGCAGCAGACGCATGGCAACCGGTATGTGTAGCGGGTGGTGACTGGTATTCAGGCGAAGCTTGTG
>JAOZPO010000023.1 GCA_029932715.1 Halobacteria archaeon
CCGGAGCAGGAACATATCCCAGCATCGCCGGCACACACATCGGCACAATCACACCGAATAAAACAATTACTGTGTCCACGCTTTACACGTATCCATGCCCGGGAACAGGTGGACACAGTGAGTACATAAAAATCTGGAATGGTTCTGGCTGGAATGTAACTGCTAATTGGAACGGTTACGAAGGAAATTTGCATAATATCTCGTTTGTTACTTCTCCTTTTACACTTGAAGAGCGGGAAACTTACAACTACTCTATAAGAACCGGCTCGTATCCGCAAATTCATCATGATACCGATAATAATCTGTCAACGCCTTGTGGGTTCATAACCTGCTCGGAGTTCATAGATGCGAATGGTAAAAGATACAAAGGGTGGGTTCCCGCTATAAAGTTAGGGTGATAGGTATTATAGAATAAGAGCCAAAATAAGAAGTTATAGTAAATGAGAGCACCCATTCGCGAACAACGGAACATCATTCCTTCTGAAATACTCTCCTGCCTTTCCAATTAGCAAGTTTCCACATGCCTCCGATTAAAGCAATACCTATGGCTGTTGTACCGCTGGTCCAGACTTCCCAACTAACTCCAAAAGCGGACTCAAAAAAGATTATTAAACATAGATATTTAAGACTTTTTCCCTTCTTGTTTACCAGTGATGTAGTAGCCTATAAAACTCGTAATGTCCATTTATAAATACACCAATGATAAAGTCCACTCACAACTCAATCTTGAGTTCCTCCTTCAATGTTTTTAGCACGAGTTGTGCATCCATGCTTCTCACACCTTCGATCTCTTTTAGCTTCTGGATAACAATTCCACATTCATCATAACCCATGCACTTAGAGATGACAATCAGGTCAAAATCGCCTGTTACATGGTGAACGCAGCAAGTCTCTGCCATTCCCGCTACCGCTTCCCCCACCTCTTGAATACTATTATATCCCTGCGTGGTCTTTATCTTCGTGATTAACGTGACCATCCCGAGCTTAGAGGTGTTGATAAGGGCGGTATAACCACAAATAATGCCTTCTTTCGTTAGTCTTTTCACTCTATCGCTTACCGTTGCGGTGCTTATGCCTATCTTCTCTGCAATCTTAGTAAAAGAAATGCGAGAATCCGTCTGAAGTTCCCTCAGTATCTTCTTATCTAAAGCATCCATTACATCTCTATAACTTTGCTATAATAAAAGCCAACCTCGTAACTCTCAAATCGCGAGACGCGAAATAAATGAAAATCCAAAAAATAAGGGAGCTCGTGAGAAGCTCCCAGTTCTTAACTCCTTACCTTCTTAGTGTACGTATCCCGACGCTACCTTCCTTGCGTATTGCTCTATGAGGTCGGCACCGCACTCGGGGCAGTTGGCATAAAGTTTACCCAAAGCAGCGCCGCATACCGGGCATTTCTCAAATGTGTTCTTCGTCTGCATTGCATCTCCCCAGAGCCAACCGTGATGCTTCTCCATCATGTGTTCCACTATTTTATCTACTGCTGCGTCCTTGTCCTTTGCTGTAAATGTCTCATTGCACACATAACAACGTCCTTCCACCATTTGTCTTATCACCCAATAAAGATGTAGATTTTATGAGTATTTAAACTTTTCGATTTTTTTTGATGGATTCGATAGCAGAATGTTAAATTATTCTATAATCATTCAAATATATCTGACTCTTCTGAATAATCGTAACACTGAACACTATGTAATTACCATAAACCTTCTGGTTAAACACATTTTAAAAGGATAGTTTTATCAAAAACGGTGTCCCTGCCTTAGTATCAGTAGTCAGGATTGGAACTTTGCATCCCCCTTTCTCTCCCCCGATTCCGCTTCCGCTGTATCCCGCTTCGCAGTTCCTATTCAACGGGCTGCGCAGATTCTGCTATTGTCGCTATTCCTGGATCAACCACTACTCATCCGCGTGCCATAGTATCTTTAGAAGGAGATACAAAGCCGGTGCATTAGAACAGAACTATAAGACCTGCCCTAAATTGGTGAAGTGGGAAATAGATATAGCAGCGATCCTTAGTTCCCAAGTGCTCCCGCAACTAAGTACCGTAAGGAACGTAGGTGGGCTTATCTGCCGGGTTCGGAATGGGTCCGGGAGTTTCCCCACCGCTATGGCCGCTATATCTGACTATTTATATCTTATTATATTAATATAAAGGGCACCAAAATTTCAGCTCAAAGCTCATCCAGAACCGCCTTTACTTGCTCCACCAATATCTTATTTATCACCTTTCCGTCTACTTTCCCACGTAAATCATTCATTACAACGCCCATCAGTGGTCCCACAGACCTTTCTCCGTTCTCAAGTATAAAATCCTTCTTTGAATTCACTATATCTGCTATTGCTCGTGTCACTTCTTCTATGCCCACACCAAGCCCGATTTCTGCTATTGCTTGCTCTATACTCGTATCGGGTTTGTTTGCCAGAAGCGTCAAAATAGCTGGTATCGCCTCCTTGCCAAACGAATTCGCAGCGAGCTGCTCGAACAAGATCATAAAATGCTGATCTCCTAAATTATCCACCTCTACTCCTTCTTGTACCAACTCGGCCAACGTATCTGTAAGAGTCCGGACTACCAGCGTTGCCGATAGCCCTGCATACGATTTCATTATGCGCTCGAAGAGCGTGAAATAATGATTGCGCGAGATTTTATCCGCGAGCTCTTCATTTATATTGAATTTTTCCTTATATCGTGCTTTTCTATCTTCAAAAGTCTCGGGAAGCTGGGCTTTTATCCGCGTCAGCTTTCGCGTTTCTATTTCTACCGGAGGCACGTCTGTCTCAGGATACATCCTCGCTGCACCGGGTAGGGGACGCATATAAGCGCTGCAGCCGTTTGGTAACGCTCTTCTTGTCTCTTTTGGTACCCCGTGCATCGCTTCCTCTGCCCTTGCCAGCACAGCATTCAGCGCTTTTTCCGCACGTTCTCTTCCAGTTGCTACTATCACCACGCAATCATGCTCGCCAGCGTCAAAGGCACTTCGCATACGTTCTACTTCATCTTCCGTTATGCCATAAGCAGGTAGTTCATCGGTATGCATCAAACCCACACCATACTTCCGTGCGCAATCCGCTAATTCGCTGCCAAAGCGTCTATCCGGCTGCAGCTCGGTCCCAAGTATCCCTGTGAAACCATGCAGACATACTCCAAATACGTTATTATCCGCCTTTTTTAGCACGCGAGAGGACGTATTCACAAAAATATCCGATAAGTTTTCTATTCGATCTTCAACCCATGCACCACGTCTATTCAATATCTGTTTTAGTTCTATAAGCTTTAACTGACGATTGATCTCTTTCTCCACTATTTGCCTTATCAGTCGCAGGTTCTGAACGCCTTTTATCTCTACACGAGCTCCTTTTTCTATTGATATGTTTATGTCCTGCCGGATAGTACCCAGGCCTCGCTTCACCTTGCCCGTGGAGCGTAATATCATACCGAGCTGCCCTGCTACTTTACTCGCTTGTTCCGCACTCTTTATGTCGGGTGCAGTGCATACTTCCACAAGTGGAATGCCCAGACGGTCTAAGGAATAGACAACCGCATCACCTTCGGGTTCCAACTTCTGTGCCGCATCTTCCTCGAGGCAAAGTGAATCCACACGGACAGGCCCCTCTTCCGTCTGAAGCACGCCATCAGTTGCAACTAACGCAGTTCTCTGGAATCCACACGTATTTGAGCCGTCAATCACTATCTTTCGCATCGTATGTACCTCATCCAGTGGTTTCATCTTTAGTAGCAGTGCCACTTCCAGTGCGGTCTCAATCGCTTCTCCGTTCAACTCACCCGGTGGCTCTTCGTCATATTCAACCAGACATGTACTGTCATAACCTTTATACAGGAACGTCTGGCTATATTTCTGCTCTTCAAGTGCTGCTGCGTCCACCTCACCCATTTCGCTCTTCGATGCTCTCAAATAGCGAATAAAGGAGAAGTTGGACTCTTTTTTGTCTCTCAGCCTGGTAGGGCAGTTGCAGAACAGCTTCGTGTGCGTGTCTAACTGCTGGTGTATCTCCAACCCAGCTTTTAGTCCTACTTCTTTTGACTCTGTTTTTGGTGTCATTGCTATTAATATAAAAGATAGGTTAGGAAACATTTTTGCATTTAAGTAGTAGCGGAAGACAGACAGATGAACGGAAAACTATAAATTATGATAATATCTCTTCAAGTTCCGTTTTGATAGCAGCATCCATCTCCTTACAATGTCCATGCGTAGCGCACCCAACGGTATGCAACTCCTTAGGCGCGATCGCTTTTGCATAGGTCCGCTCTGCGTTCTCGTACGCGATGACCGTATCGTTCACGGAATGAAACATCACGAACTTCCTCGGTGGTATTTCGCTAAGATACGTCTCAGGATCAATTGATCTGTAAAATCGGATCACCGCAGGGTCGGTTAGTTGACCGGAAGCAATCGCAGCATCTACTCCATAACCGCACGTGCTGATGGCAATTACACCTCGCGCATCCGGATCGAGCGCACACGCAGTTATCGCAAATCGTGCACCGTTGCTCTCGCCGAGATAGACTATACGATCTGGATTTATTCCTGATTGTTCCCGCAAGACATCCGCAGCCAGGAGCGCATCATGCACCATCTTGTGCTCTGTTGGCTCTTCACCGTTACTAAAAATCCCCAGGTCGTTTCGCACATTGATGCCACCCAGATTGCGCTGGTCTATTGCGATACTTGCATATCCCAGACTGCACAGATACTTTGCAAGTCCCTGTTCGCCCTCTTTCGTCACCGTAGCACCTGGCAGTAGAACGATACCAGGAACTTCTTCTTCTGACTTCGGCATTCTTAATAGTCCAGATATTTGCGTGCCCCTGCTTGTATATACAACTTCATATAAGCTATAATTACCCGTTGTTTCTATCATTTCCCGTTCATAGTTGCATTCCGGACTTATGGTATATTGCAGCAGCCCATCATTAGTTACACTCCAGTCAGATCGCGTAACGCAGCCAGAAATCGCGCTGCACACTATTAATGTCAGTACCACTGCGACAGACAATCGTTGTACCATGTAGTAATAATCACTCCTGGATGTTCCTTTTAGCAATGCCTTACATCATAACTATCTTCATCGTCTCTTCTGCTGGTAATTCATTCTCTTTACATACCGCGATAGTACAAAGGTTCTTTACCTCTATCTCTTTAAGGTAAAGATAGCCTATTATTGCGCCTATGTTAATAGCATAACCACGCAATGTTCTACTTACCAATGCAAAGAAATAGCGCCTTAGTGCATTCTCAAATGGCATAAGTGACTGTTGTGCATCATAAAACGGAAGAGCATCGGACAATACGTCTTTATACACAGAACCTGGCAGTAACTGTATGGCTGAGTTTACATTCTCTGCGGCAATCGAATCTTGCATGGCTTCTGCATCGAACTGAAACGTATAGGGCAGGAAGTATCTTTTCTGCTCTTCTTTCCCTATCCCTTCTGACTTGCACCGCAGCATAGTCATTAAATTTGCAATGTCAAATTCTGTACCCACTATCTTCTTTACTATTTCTTTGTCCACACCTCGTAACTGCTCGGTCTTACTCCATATAGCATCAAAGAGCTCATTATCAAGGGCATTCTCCAGTACAAACACCTTTTTGGTTGTCCCATACTCTGGCAGCACTGCTTCCAGGACCTGATTGTACGGGCTTTTTAATCGCTTTATTACACCCTCCAGCGAGTCAACTTCCGCTAATTTTGCTATACCACGTCCGAAGAAATCATCAACAGGGAAAAGCATAGCTGCTTCTGTAGTTCCTGCCGCTTTGGCCCTGATAACAGCCTTCAGATTCTTTACTTCCAGCCGTCTGAGCATCTCCTCAAAAATCGCTCTTAATACACCGTCCGTTGACTTTATCACCATCAGGTACTGGTCTATTAAATCAGCCTTCAGTGGTCTCTCTATCGCCCTCGCATTTAGCTCTGTCAACCCCTCTTTCGCTATTTTATCTTTATACACACTATCCATAAGTGAAGGCATAAAATCTCCACTACGGGCATCTATGAGTTCTTTCAACCTTCGCTCATCTATGAGTTCGCTCATTCTTGCCCTTATTCTCGCATATACATACGCATATTTCGATACGCTCACCTATCCTCACCTCCATGACTGCTTTTTACGCTATGGGGCCGCGGAGATTTGAACTCCGGTTACCAGCTCCCCGAGCTGGGAGGATAGCCTGGCTACCTTACAGCCCCTGTGTTTCTGATTCTATTCTCATCAGATTAATTATTTCTTGTCTGCTTAATACTACTCTGAATTCACGTTATAAAAAACCTTTCTTTCAAAAAGAAAGCGATACCAAAGAAATATTATAGCTGTTATACGGCAAAAAAACCAATCAAAAAAATGACGACAAGGATGGAATTAAGCGAAGTAGAAGGTGTTAGAATCGGAGGCGACATGGGCGTAGATGAACTGGTAAGGGCTTTAGGAGGTTGCGCATTTGGCGCTGGTAGCTTAGCCCGTGCAGTAGACATATACGAAGAGCTACTAACGGAAGAGGCGGTGAAATTTATCGGTATTGCCGGTGCGTTGGTACCTGCGGGAATGCGAAATGTAATAGCGCAGATGATCCGGGAGAGATACGTGGATGTCGTGGTAACGAGCGGAGCAAACATTGTGCATGATATTATAGAAGCTCTTGGCGCCCATCATTATAAAATTGAACAGCCCAAAGCAACTGACACGATTGATGATGCCGGATTACGAGGGCAAGGAGTGGATAGAATCTACGATGTGGTCGTGCACGATGAGGCATTTGCAGAGTTAGAAGAGTTTATAAGAGCTATATTCGACAAACTCGATTGTGGCGGTAATAAGCGTTACAGTATAAGAGAGCTGACAAGAGCGATAGGTGTGAACCTCTCGGACCGTGATTCTATACTGAGAAGTGCAGTGGATAGCGATGTTCCTGTGTTCTGCCCTGCAATTGCTGATTCTATGATTGGACTTCATGCGTGTATATATAAACAAACCGAGCCGTTACATGTGGACGCATTCGCAGATATGAAGGAATTGATAGACATCTTCTGCGAGGCAAAGTGCACAGGTGCGATAATTCTCGGCGGTGGCGTGCCCAAGAATTTTATATTCCAGACTGCGCTTGTTGCACCGCCCCGTGACGATGGACGAGAAGGATTCGACTATGCTATACAGATAACCACAGATACACCGGAGAATGGCGGTTTGAGCGGTGCAACGTTGGAGGAAGCGAAATCATGGGGTAAAATCGGTGCAAACGCAAAAACAGTTACGCTTTATTCTGATGTTACAATAGCATTACCGGTAATTATGGCTGCGGTACAGGCGAGAATTGGCAGACAGAGCCGATGAATCATAAATAAGTCAGTTAATTATCTCTTTGATAATGATCCCTCTTTGAAAGTAATATCTATTTTAATTACTCCACACCCATAATTGTTTAGCAATAGATAGATAAAGAAAGAGATGGCACAATTCAAGAGCGAAACGCAAAGAGTGGATTTCATAAAGCAGGAAGAAGAGATATTGGAGCGCTGGGACAGAGAGGGGACGTTCGAGCGCAGTGTAGAGCGTAGAACGGGTTGTGAGCAGTTCGTATTTGTCGAGGGACCCCCAACAGCAAATGGACTTCCTCATCCCGGGCATGTCCTCACAAGAGTGGTGAAGGACCTTATACTGCGGTACAAAACGATGCGTGGTTTTTATGTCAGGAGAAAGGCGGGCTGGGACACGCATGGTTTACCGGTGGAGATAGAAGTGGAGAAGGAGCTGGGGATAAGCACAAAGGGCGAGATAGAGACTTATGGTATAGAGGAATTCAACAGAAAATGCAAGGATTCTGTCTTCAAATACGAAAAAGAATGGGTGAATGCCACGAAGCGTGTAGGATTCTGGTTAGAGATGGGCGACCCATACATCACTTTTGATAAGAACTACATAGAATCGGTCTGGTGGTCGTTAAAAGAGGTTTGGAAAAAGGGATTGCTGTATAAAAGCCATAAAGTCGTTCCTTTCTGCCCGAGATGCGAGACCACGCTGAGTAGCCATGAAGTGGCTCAGGGCTATCAAGATGTGGAAGACCCATCGGTTTATGTAAAATTCAAATTGAAAGATGAAGAGGAGCTATACCTGTTAGCATGGACAACAACGCCCTGGACACTACTGGGGAATATCGCACTTGCCGTTCATCCGAGAAACACGTACGTAAAAGTAAAAGCAGGAGCGAACGGTGAGAATTTAATACTTGCAGAAGCCCGGTTGGATGCGTTAGATGACGAATACGAGATATTAGAGAGATTTGATGGTAAAAGTCTGGAGAACAAGGAATATGAACAGCTATTTGAGTATGCAAAAGTAGAAGGTGGCGAAGCGCATAAAGTAATCACAGCAGAGTTCGTTACGCTGGACGAAGGCACTGGTGTCGTTCATATAGCACCTGCGTTTGGTGAAGTGGATTATGAAGTCTGTCGGGATAAGAATCTTGGATTCTCGCAGCCTGTGAATAGCAAAGGGCATTTTACGCATGAAGTCCCGCCGCTTGAAGGTATGTTCGTGAAGGATGCAGATAGGCAGATAATAGAAATCCTGGAGCAGCGTGGTGTCTTATATAAAGAGAGCAAATATTTACATTCATATCCTTTCTGCTGGCGTTGTGGCTCGCCTTTGTTGTATTATGCGCGTGAATCATGGTTCATTGCAATGAAATCACTACGTGATAATCTGCTGGCAAATAACGAAAAGATAAACTGGTATCCTTCGCATTTGAAACACGGTAGATTTGGCAACTTCTTAGAAGCTATTGAGGACTGGGCGCTAAGCCGCGAGCGGTTCTGGGGCACGCCATTGAACATATGGATCTGCAGCGAATGTGGAAAAGATTGTTGTGTCGGAAGCATAGAAGAGCTGAAGAGAAAGGCAAAGAATTCAGTTCCTGATGATTTGCACCGCCCATACATTGACGAGGTAGTGCTTCGTTGCGACGTTTGCGGCGGTGATATGATAAGAGTAAAGGACGTGATTGATTGCTGGTATGATTCAGGCTCTGCACCTTTTGCACAGTGGCACTACCCGTTTGAGGTTGAAAGGTTCAAGCGTAATTTCCCCGCTGATTTCATTACAGAGGCGATAGACCAGACTCGCGGCTGGTTCTACTCGCTACTCGCGGTATCAACCGCTATCTTTGATACAGCTCCGTATCTAAACGTGCTCTCTTTGGGGCATATTTTAGACGAGAAAGGCGTGAAGATGAGTAAGAGCAAGGGTAACGTGGTAGATATGACCACGATATTCAATAACGAAAGTGCAGATGCTTTGAGATGGTATTTCTTCACGGTAGGTCCTCTTTCCGACGACATACGGTTCTCAGAACAGGGTATAATAGAGAAGCAGAATAAGTTCTTGAATACGCTCTGGAACTCTTATTTCTTCTTCGTTACTTATGCAGTCATAGACGAATTCAATCCGAAAGCAAAGGGAATCGCAGTGGAGAGCAGGAATGCAATGGACAGATGGATTATATCGCGTTTGAACACGCTAACAGGAGAAGTAATAGCAGCAATTGAATGTTTTGAGGTTCACGTGGCAGCGCGTAAGATAGAAGAATTTGTGATTAACGACTTGAGCAACTGGTATATACGGCGGTCAAGGAGACGGTTCTGGGTACAGGAGGATAATTTTGATAAGGATTGTGCGTACTTAACGTTGTATGAGGTTCTTGTCTCTTTGTGCAAATTATTAGCGCCTTTCGTGCCGTTCCTGACCGAGCATATCTATCAGAATCTCGTAAGGACAGAAGACGAGCACGAAAGCGTACATCTGTGTGACTATCCTTATCCTGATAAATCGCTTATAGATGCGGACCTGGAGGATTCGATGGAGCTGGTTTCTGGATTGGTAGAGGCAGGTAGACGCGCGAGGTCAGATGCCGGGATAAAGATAAGACAGCCATTGAATGACGTTGCAGTCGTGTTTAGTGCGGAGAAGCACAAGAAAGTGGCGAGTTTGTCGGCAATGTTGAAGGACGAGTTGAATGTACGCGAAGTGAAATTAGAGTCTACGAAGGCAGGGTTTGCTGCTGCGGGAGATTATAAAGAAGAGGAAGTGGATGAAGATACGACTTTATTTTTGAACGTAGGATTGGATAAAGAGCTAATAGAAGAAGGGATAGTCAGAGACGTAGTGCGAAGGATACAGGGAATGAGGAAGGACATAGACCTGGAATATACGGCGAAGATAAATATTATGTACGAGGGAGACGAAGCGGTAAAAGAGGCGATAGATAATTTTAGTGATTATATTTGTGCTGAAACGCTTGCAGTGGACCTCAAGGAAGGACTGCCTTCGCATTATAGTGACAACAGTATATACTACGCGAAGAAGTGGAATATAAATAAGAATGAGGTACATTTAGCGATAGAAGCAGCGTGAGTTCTGCCTTCACTCCTGGACGTGCTTCATTATATGCGCTATCTCAGGCATGATTATGTCAGTCAATGCTAATCTAACGGCACTGGGCGAGCCAGGCAGACAGAATACCGCTTTTTGCCGCTTCACACCGGCAATTGCTCGACTCAATATAGATGCGGTACCTATGTCCTCATAGCTCTTACGTCTGAATAGCTCCCCGAACCCCTGCAGCTCCTTCTCCAATAGTTCTGATACCACTTCTATCGTGACGTCCCTCTTTGTCAGCCCGGTACCGCCGGTAGTGATGATGAATCCGGCGTTGCTACTCAATGCTTTCGTCATTCCTTCGTTTATTTTCATCCTATCATCAGGTAATATATCATAATAGACGACTTCATGACCGTTATTTGATACTATCTCTTTTGCTATCTCGCCGGATAGATCGCCGATTTCTACCTCGCTCTTTTGTTTATTCCAGTATTTAGAAGTGCTTATAGTAAGTATAGCGCATTTGTAATACCTTGGTGCTCCTTCTTTATGTTTTGCCGGTGTTGACATAATACTTTTCTTAAATAATGCTTTATCAATTATTGCTTGTATACAATAAAAATGAACCAAACATCGAAAAGGAAGATAGAGCAACTCAGAATATGTGCAGAGCAAGAAGTGGAAGTAGGGATTAATTGCTTTAGTGATGTTAAGCTTGTTCACATGGCGCTGCCAGAGATAGACAGAGAAGAGATAGATTTGCATACCCGGTTTTTAGGATTCTCATTCAGTTATCCAATAATGATTGCTTCTATGACTGGCGGGCATCCCGAGACGAAGCAGATAAATGCAGTGCTTGCAGAAGCTGCGGAATCGCTCGGGGTTGGTATGGGTGTGGGTTCTCAGCGAGCGGCTTTGGAAGGCACGGAGCAGGAAGAGGACTCTTTTCGGGTGGTTCGTGACGTTGCGCCCCATACGTTCATCTATGCAAACTTAGGCGCTCCACAGTTGAGCGAGTATGGTATAGAAGGAGTTGAACGCGTTATAGAGATGATAGATGCAGATGCTGTTGCTATACACTTGAACTTCTTACAGGAAGCTATTCAGCCAGAAGGGAACGTGGATGCCACAGGTTGCTTAGCTGCGATAAAAGAGGTATGCGCAGCATTAAAGAAGCCGGTAATTGTAAAAGAGACGGGTGCAGGTATTAGTTACGCAGTTGCGAAGCAGTTACACGAGGCTGGCGTATCGGCAATAGATGTGGGTGGTCTGGGCGGAACGAGCTTAGCTGCTGCTGAGATATACCGTGCCAGAGTAGAAGGGGATGAATTAGGTGAGCATTTAGGCTATCTCTTCGGCTGGGATTGGGGCATCACCACGGTGGAGAGCATAGTGGAGTGCAGTACGCTTCCCCTACCTGTAATCGCCACAGGCGGCATAAGAACCGGTATTGACGTTGCAAAAAGTATGGCTTTAGGCGCGGCTATATGTAGTGCAGCATTGCCTTTTCTGATGCCCTTAATGGACGGAAGTGTAACAGCGGAAAAAGTAGTAGCGCGGCTGAAAGAGATGAGCGAGGAGTTAAAGGTTGCGATGTTCTTAACTGGCTGCAAGATTACGTTAGAATTGAATGATGCGGAGGTGATAGTAACGGGAGAAGCGAGGGAGATAATGGAACAGAGAGGTTTTTTTGAGACTATAAAGAAGAGATAAAGTATAATATACATGCAAACAACAGATAAAAGCGAACTTGAATACAGATATGTACCCTTTATTACGCTGTCAGAGCTAAAGCCACGGGTGTGGATTACGCTTTCAGATTGCAACTTCAAATGCCGTGGATGTTTTAGCATCGCTCGTGATCCGGTGGGCGAGCCGATGAGAGTTGAGCAGTTGATAACGCTGGTAAGGACCGCGGCAAATAAGTATTATGGCGGTGCACCGCTGGAAGAAGTGGTGATAACGGGTGGTGAACCCACGCTAAACAGGCATTATCTCAGGGATTTGGTATGGCATCTAAACGACTTTGCCGGATGGATTGTATTAGACACGAATGGATACTACTTAGACGAAGCGTACTTAGCAGAGCTAATAGAAGCGGGTTTAACTGAGGTTATGTTCGATTTGAAAGCGTGGACGGATAAACTGCATGTGTGGTACACAGGTTACACGAATAAAGGGATATTAGCAAATATAAAAACTGCTTACGGTAAGGTAAAGCTCGTTT
>JAOZPO010000157.1 GCA_029932715.1 Halobacteria archaeon
TGGACTCACAGTAGTTGAGGAATAAGTAAGGCAATGCGGCATTATCATACACGTTTGACATCATGTTCGACACGAAAAGACTTTGTGGCATCCATTTCGCATTGAACCATAGCAGCCAATCGGGGATTTTTTACTGCAGTCCATATTACTAAAATTAGTAATAGGCATTTGTACGCCAAACAAATACGATTTATATTCTATATCTTACATCATTATCTCTTCTCACATTCCCTAATCTCCACCCAAACAAGAACTAATCAGCAGCGTTAAATCCTCTATCTCTATCTCCTTCTCTTCTGCATTCCTTTTCAAGTACTGGTTCGCACAGTCAAGATGTATCCAGCATTTGGGGCATGAAACAAGAAGCTTTGCGGCTTCTGTCTGCTTAGCTTCGATTAACCGCTCGGTCTGCATCTGTCTTGCCACAGCACCGCAAGTTAGCATAGCACCCACACCACAGCATGGTGCTCTTTCTCTATTATGCTCCATCTCCTTTAGCTTAATGCCTGGTACACGGTTTAATATAGCTCTTGGTTCTTCGTACACACCCAGATGTCTTAACCGGCAAGGATCGTGATAAGTAACAATCTGCTCTTCTTGCTTGCTATTAAGCGGTAAATCCTTATCCCTCAAGAACTCTGCAAGGTGCACAAACTTCAAATCAAGCTCAAGACCTGCTTCTGCATAAAACCGCCGGTAATCCTTTTCAAACGTTCTTAAACATTCAGCACAGCTAAAGACAACAGTTTTCGCACCTGTTTTCCTTATCGCTTCTATATTCACGTTCATCAGCTCTCGAAAGCCCGTCTGGTCCCCCATCCAGAGCGAATCATGACCACAGCACTGCTCTTCTTTGCTTACTGCCGGCACAACCCCGATGGAATTGAGTATCCGCACCGTACTCCTGCCTATTTCAAGCAGCTTCAATTCTGTCCTATCGCGGTACACCCTGTCAAGATAGGATAGACAACCTGCGAAGTAGTAAACTTCACCCTCATCTGCTACTTTCAAGTCTTCCTCCGCTTCCAGCCATCTCAATCTGTCACTGTCATTTACCTCTTCCGTAGCAAGGAGTCCATGCTCAACGAAGTGCGGCATGCTGCTTTTAGCCAATGCTAATGCTCTTACACCCTGTACGAATCGCAGGAACTCCACGCCATGAGGACAAATCGTATCACAGATGCCACAGGTGGTGCACAACCATATCTCTTCGCTCAATACCAATTTATCCGCAGATTCTAACAATGCCATGCCTGCAAGACGCCTGGGGGAGAAAAGCGGGTTAATCGCCGTTACCGGACATGAAGCGGTGCATTCTCCACATTCTGCGCATTTATTCACACCCGTAACGTATGTCAACTTATCCACGAATTCCGCGACATCTACCTCTTCATGCTCTGCCACCGTCTGTGATTGCTTAAATGCTAACAGGCATGTTCTACAATTGAAACATCTCTCCGCTTCTTCAAATGCCGCATCTTCTGAGTAGCCGAGGTTTATCTCTTTGAAATTACCGCCCCGCTCACCGATTCCAATCACGGGCATCTCTTTTCGTTCTTCTGTACTTACAATCTCTTCCTCAGCTATCAGCTCCTGTTTTATGTATTCCGCCTCTTCAGGTACTATTTCTAAATTTTTTGCCGTAGTTCTACCTTCTCGCAAGTCCACGCCTCTTAAGAACCTATCAATAGATTCCGCAGCTTCGTTACCATCCGCAATGGCATCAACGGCAAATGCCGCACCTCTTACACAATCGCCACCTGCGAATATACCTTCTGCACTCGTGATGCCATACGAATCAGCTTTAATCGCACTTCCATTAACCGTTTCCACATCAATAGCCCTAAGAAACCGCAAATCCGATGCCTGCCCTATCGCAAGTACCACCATATCTACATCTATCAAGAACTCAGAACCTTTAATGGGCTCAGGAAGACGCCTACCTGATTCATCCAGAGCACCTAAACGCATCCGGATAAGTTCCAGCTTCTCTACCTTGTCTGCTCCCAAAATCCTCGTTGGATTGGCTAAGAGCATAAATTTCACGCCTTCTTCCTCCGCATCTTCTATTTCCTCTTCCCTTGCCGGCATTTCTTGCTTCGTCCTTCTATAAACTATGGTAACCGCCGAGCCAAGTCGAACCGCCGACCTTGCAACGTCTATCGCAACATTGCCACCACCAACGACTGCTACTCTCTTGCCTATACCCTCTACTTCTTCTTCTCGATGACTGTAATTGAGATTAAAATCACGAAGGAAGTCCACACCGTACACCACCCCCTTCAAATCTTCACCTGGCACACCGAGTTGCCTGCTTACGTGTGCACCAATGGCGATAAAAATTGCATCATAATCAGTGCGAAGCTTTTCAAACGCACTCGCATCTATTTCCGCTCCCACTGCAATCTCTATCCCCGTATCTTTTATCGCATCTATTTCTCGTTTTAACACCTCTTTGGGTAGCCGGTACGGCGGAATACCTGCAAATAGCATTCCACCTTCTACCGGTAATTTGTCAAATATCTTTACCTCATACCCTTTCATTGCCAGGCGATATGCCGCTGTTAATCCCGCAGGGCCCGCACCAATAATTGCAATTCGCTTTTTTGCCTGTTCTGAATGTTTTTTTTTGTGTGAATGAGTTACCCCGCCCGTTTCCATGGCATAATCGCCTGCGAACCGTTTTAACGCAGCTATGGCGATAGAATCATCGAAAAAGCCGCGTTTGCAATTAGATTCGCAGGGATGGTGGCAGATTCGTCCGATAGAAGCAGGAAATGGTATTGTCTCCTTTATTAGCGAATACGCCTCTTCGTACCTGCCCATATCAATCAGCCTGACATAGCCCTGAACGTCACAACCTGCGGGACATGCAGCGATACACCTCGGCACCTCTCGTGCTATACCAAAAGTACCGTCAGAGTGCAAATAATCCTTGTACCGGGCATACCGTTCGAGTGTCATAATATTCTTATCGTGTGTCACCAACTTCATAGGTATAATGTCTGTTAATGGTTATAAAGATATAATAATAGACGGTAAGAAGCAGCATCAGTGATTGCCCTTCTGACTATCATTTATTTCCATTCGGGGTAATCCTGCTGCGGAACGCGCTAAGTTCACAGGACAACGCGGGAAAATCTGAGAACCATTTTATTCCGTCCGGACACTTCTTTTACCTCCAGCTTCTATGCGAAAAGCAACCATCAAAATATGTTATTAATCCTTTAGATTTAATTACCCAATATTTTTAAAAAATATGCTTTGTAGTATATAGAAAAGAATCAG
>JAOZPO010000158.1 GCA_029932715.1 Halobacteria archaeon
ACAATAGAGCCAAAGCCGATGGATGAGTCAAAAATAGATGTTACATTCGAGGTGGGGGAGGAATTTGGTATTTTAAATGTAACGGCAAAGGATCACGATTCAGGCAATGAGCGAACGGTAAAGATGGAGGCACGGGGCAGACTGTCGAAAGACGAGAAGAACGAATGGATGCAGAAGATGCTAAATATACACGCAATAAGGGTTACAATGGTGAATGTGGAAACAGAAGATACTCTTAGCTATTATCTCAACCCAAATAGGCATATCAGGAATGTAAAACGCGAACTCAGAGAAAAAGGTATCTTAACTAAGGGTATGAGCATCTTTTACAATGATAATGAGCTACAAGACGAGCAACAGGTAAGGGAAACGGGTATTACGGATGGTTCAGGGCTAGAATTAAGAAAGAAGTGATAGAACAAATGTCAGAGGAGAAGAAGGCATTTGACGAATGGCTGGAACCCTTCACATGTGAGGACACCTACTGGAAAGTACCCACGCGGTACATGGACCCCTCGCGATTAGATAGGATATATGATAAAATCGAACGGTTTGAGGAGACGTATAAGAAATGGACTGATGATCTATATTCAGGATTGCCAAGCTACTACTGCGTGCTTTGTATAGCGAAAAAGGCATCAGCAGAAGAGTGTAAAAAAGCGTATGAACGGAAGAAGAAGTGTTCCGTTTATTCACAGGAACTGATAGAAAGAGCGTATGAGGCTTTGAGTACCGAGATAAATCGTTCCACATATAATACCATTTTACGTCTCTTCCTGAAGATTTCGCAGGCTTTGCCCCCTAATAAGAGGCGGGAGATGATCGAATATCATGATGAATGGTTAAAACGGGAGAAAGAGTATGCTACCCAGCGGTATATAGTGGAAAAAAGGGGCGCCTGGCTTGAACTGTTTCGTCTCGGCGCACCTACCTTCTATGAGGTCTTAGGTGTTGATGCAGATAGCAAGGATGAAAAGACAGGTAAAGAACGAGTAGGAATGAACAGGCTGAGAGCGGAGATCAGTAATATTCTGGCGAACCCACAGTTACGGTTTGAATATGATTACATGCTCGATTTTGCAAACGAAACGATAGACGAAGAAGAACTGGAAGAGATAGAGGCTAAAAGAGTGCTATGGGCGGGTAAGGACGATTTGTATTTGTTTTTGCTTACACGATTCGATGATCTGAAGCGGTATGAAGAGATAAAGACTGAGCACGAGGATTGGACGAAATACAGTGCGGATAAAACGTTTTATGACGTCTTAAATATCGATGCTGCTTCGATTCCAGAGGACAAACGGGAAGCAGAGACGATTATCAGAACTGCATACAGAGACGTGGAGCGAACGCCGGAAGTAAATTTTGCATATACCATTTTGAAGAATGCCAAATTGAGAGATGACTATAACTGGCTGCTAAAGAACGGAGAATGGGCGAGAGTGGTATATGAATTTGATATAGAGGATGAAGCGGAATTAAACGCGGTGATGGAGATAGTGAATGAGCATCAGCATTAAGGACGCATATATTAAACGCATCACGCGAGCAAGCAGATTAATGTGGATTAGTTGTTCTGTACGATTAAACTGTTTTATCATCTCAATGCGTAATAAAAATCTTTCGTTCAACAGTCAATTTCGCTAAGATTTAATGGCTAAAGATAGAATGGAATCAGTTGCCAATTAAATATTTATAAAGTATTTCCATGCCAAAGTTTTAGTTAAAACCATGAACAAAACGAAAAAAGCGTGGATAGTTTACAGAGATGAGATAGAACTGAAGGAGCCGGTAGCAATAGTAGGCTCGCCCGGGCTAAGGTCAATCGGTAAACTCGTAGTAGACGAGCTTGTGGACAAATTGCAAACTCGATTATTTGCTGAATTATATTCTTACGGGTTCCCTGCTATTTATTACGGTCCTTCTTATCTCGGTGCACCCGGTAGTGCTGGCGTGAGAATAGCTAAGGATGGTGTGACTGAGCTACCGTGTGTGAAGTTCTATGGCGTAAAAAGCGGGAAGCAAGACATTATAATCGTGAAGGGTTATCAGGCGTATAATTCGCTCAATCAATATGTAGTTGCGGAGAAAGTCACGGGTCTATTTAATGCCTATCATGTAAAAAAAGTGGTTTCATTGGGTGCGCAGGTAATAGAGGAGGGCATAAGATGCTGTGCAACCGATTTGGAATTACTGGATGATATGTTGTACAAATTTGGAACTCAGAAAACAAACGTAGATAGATTCATAGGCTTTTCCGGGATTGTAGTCGCAGTTGGGCGTGCAAAAGGTCTGAAAGGGGTTTGTCTGTTCGCAAATACCACCCAAAATTCGGAATATCCCGAAGCTCCAGATTATGATGCGGCGGCAGAACTACTGGAAAAGCTGAGTGAGGTATTGGGATTTGAGATTGATAGCTCAGATTTAAAGAGGAGGAGAAGCGAGGGGAAACCGCAGATAAATATGGCAAAGAGCTTAGAAGCGATAGAAGAGAAAGCGGAGAAGGTGGAACAGGAGAGCGAATATTTAAGAGGATATGTGTGAAGCGGCAGGTGGCGCAGCCGGAGTTGATGCAGAGCGGAGGATTTATGATGCCGCTTGTAAGGAGATAGCAGATACAATAAACTCAACAGGATCAGAGGGCATAAATAAGCTAAAGAAGGAAATAAGCGCTAAATACGGATTGAGTAGCATTCCGAGGAATTCCGATGTGCTGAAATTAAGCAGGGATGAATTAAAAGAGAAACTGAAGCGTAAGAGAATGAGAACGGCTTCGGGCGTTGCTCCCATCGCGGTGATGACCTCTCCTTATCCCTGTCCTCATGGCAGGTGTATAATGTGTCCCGGCGGTCCTTCATCGCAGTTCAAGTCGCCACAGAGTTACGTAGGTAGGGAACCAGCAGCTATCAGAGCAGCTCAGAATGGTTTCGCGCCATACGCGCAAGTACGTTCAAGACTACATCAACTGGAGGAGATAGGGCACGAATTCGAGAAGGTTGAGTTGATACTGATGGGAGGCACGCTAACTGCGAGACCGCGGGATTATCAGAGCTGGTTCGTGAAACGGTGTCTGGAAGCGCTGAAGGACTTTGGAGCAGAACGTGGACGAGAGATAAGAAACACTGGCATCACTTTTGAGACGAGACCCGATTGTGCAAAAGAGAAGGAAATAGATCAGATGCTGGCGATGGGAGCAACCAAAGTCGAGTTGGGTGT
>JAOZPO010000024.1 GCA_029932715.1 Halobacteria archaeon
CGAGTGCCCGGGCTCTTTGCTCACGACACTTTGGTCGCTATTGCCATCAACTTTTGGGGTGTATAACCGACAGAGTATATCTCGTTTTGTGCCTTTGGCAGTATATCTGAATAGCTGTCTCGAGAAGTATTGCGTGAAGTTGCGTGTGGGAAAAAAAGCGGGGGTTGCTGAGCTGGGAAAAGGCGCAGGGCTTAGGACCCTGTCTCGTAGGAGTCCGCGTGTTCGAATCACGCCCCCCGCATCAGAATTTATTTAAAACACGTCTATAAACGTTAAAGGCAGAGATATTGAGCCTGATTGATGTGCGAGGCGGTTGACACTGCAGTATGGTGCCATGTCCGTGGGAATAAACGCAGAAAGAAGACGCACCAAGGACATCTCAAAAAGAAAAATCTGATTGAATTCGCCGAATCAGCTAAAGCAGAGATTTAAAAACGACAACGAAGAGCGGGTAATCATAAATTAGATGTAGTTATTCATTCGTAAAACTCCTACAACCACTGCTCTATACTCCCTTGTTTTACTTTTAGCATTGAAATCCGTTCCAATGCTTTGCTCACACGCTCTTCCGCGAAACCATGCTCCTCACACAGTAACTCTTTTACTTTCGCATCATCAGGTGCAACCCATTTTAGCTCGTAAGATTCCGTCACTTCTGGATGTAAGAATATATCACGAACGAGTTCGTAATCTTCGATACCTGCATCTACCTCTATTTTTGATTTAGCTATTAATTCCTCGATACTATGATACTTCTTAATGAGCTTTAACGCAGTTTTAGCGCCTACGCCCCTTATTCCCTCGTTGAAATCTGTGCCTACCAGAATAGCGAGGTCTACAAGCTCTTCACGCGAAATCCCTCGCTTCTTCTCAAATTCATTTAAATCAATAACTTCGAGCTTTGTATTCTTTCTTTGTGCACTGAGATTCCGTATCACTACGGGCGCGCCAAAGAGCAGTGAATCATAATCCTGGGAGCAAACGAACTCGGCGTCTCCTTCTATTACCATATATGCCGCCTGCGCTTCTCCTTCTGATAGTGCCTGTACATGAGGAATGCCCATATAGGTTAAAAGCTGCTTCGCTTCTTCTACTATCGTTGCGTCAATTCTTGTAGATGCTTTTGCATACTTAAGTGCTTCTTCCGGCACCTCCGCTTCTTCCCATCTCCTTCGCGCTTCCTCTCGCCGTTCCGATCTGTTTCTGATAACCCCTGCTTTTAAGTCAGACGGCTTACCATCAAAAACGAACACGAGCTTTATCCCCTTCTCCATTAAATTTGCTGTTCGGTATATCAGTCCGGAGAGGTGAGAAGTCGCTCTACCCGAAGAATCCGTCAGTGGTGTTCCATCTGGCTGGCGAATAATGGCTAAGAATTGGTAAAGCGTATTATAGGCATCAACTGCGACTGTTTTACCTGATAGCGCATTAAAAGTCGTTTTTACGGGCTCTAAAATGCCTCCAATACTCGTTCCCATCTTTATTCTATATGCTAATCCCTTCCCTTAATAAAAAAGAGATAAAATAATATAAGCTAATATTCAAAATAGAAAGATAAATAATCAAGATGAGCGTAAGTAACGGAGAAGAAAGGGAGAAATGAGTGTCGTTGAGGTGCTGGTAGAAGGAGGAAAAGCGAGTCCGGGACCACCTCTGGGCCCCGCTCTGGGTCCGCTGGGGATAAATGTAAAAGAGGTAGTGGAGAGTATAAACGAGTTCACGAAGGGCTATGCCGGAATGGAAGTCCCGGTGAAGATAACAGTAGATAATAGTGGAAAGTTTGACATAACCGTGGGCTCACCACCGACCAAGGCGTTGATAAAGAAGGCATTGGGTGTCGAGAAGGTAAAAACTGATACGGCAACTGATTATACCGGCAACATCTCTATGGGGCAGATAAAGGAGATAGCGCAGAGTAAGAAAGGAGATATGCTGGCAAATTCGTTAAAGAGCGCGGTTAAAGAGGTAATAGGCACTTGTGGTTCAATGCGACTGAGGATAGAGGGCAAGGATGCGAAGGAGATGCAGCGTGAGATTGAAGAAGGGAAGTATGACGAGGTGATAGCGTAAAATGGAACCAGATGATATAGTTGAATCAGTAGAGAAGGTGTTGTGTGCACCGGAGCGCAAATTTGTTGAAAGTGTAGACCTATGTATAAATTTGAAGAACGTAGATTTGAAACAGCCGAAGAACAGGATAGATTTGGACGTTAATTTGCCAAACAGCTTTCGTGAGCTGCAGATAGGGGTATTTGCATCAGGTGAGATAGCGTTAAAGGCGAAAGAGGCAGGTGCCGGTGTGGTAGACCCCGATGAGCTGAAGAAGATGGATAAGAAGAGAGCAAGGATGCTGGTAAACAAGTATGATCTCTTTGCCGCAGACGTAGCTTTTATGGCGCTGGTAGGTAAAAGTTTGGGCACTATTCTGGGTCCACGGGGTAAAATGCCCACTCCCATTCCACCGGGTGCTGAGCCAGAACAGATATTATCACGGTTGAAGAGACTCGAGAAGATAAAGTCAAAGGTAGCGACTTTTTGGGTCTGTATAGGCCGTAAGGATATGTCGGCAAAAGATATAGCAGAGAACGCAGCAGCAGTAATAAATGCGGTGGAATCGCATTTGGAGCGTGGAATACAAAATATCGGCTCTATATACATGAAAACAACTATGGGACCTTCAGTAAAAGTGGTATAAAGAGAATGAAAAAGAGAGTAAAGAGAAATAGAGTATGGAAGAAGGAACAGGTTGAATATCTGAAAGAGCTGATTGGTTCCTATAATACCGTGGCTCTTGTTAAGATAAGGGGAATAAGCACGAACCAACTTCAGCGGCTAAGGAAAGTGTTGCATGAGGACGTCCAGTTGCGTGTATCAAAGAACAGGTTAATTTCGCTTTCGTTGCGTGAAAGCGATATGCTTGAGCTGGCTGATCATGTGGACGACCAGATGGCGCTAACATTTACCAATCTGGACAGTTTTGAACTGTATAAAATAGCGGAAAGTGGTAAAATACAAGCACCGATAAAGGCAGGTGCAGTTGCGCCTCATGACATCATGCTTGACGAAGGACCTACCTCGCTCAAGCCAGGTCCAATAGTGGGTGAACTGCAGAATTTGGGCATACCCGCGGGGATAAAGGAAGGGAAGGTAGTGATTAAGAAGAGCACGGTAGCGGTGAATGCAGGTGAAAAAGTTTCGCCTGCATTTGCAGATCTATTAGCCAAGCTTGAGATATACCCCGTAAGGGTGGGCTTGGATTTGTCCGCGGTGTATGACCGCAAAGCTCAAGTCTTATTCACGCCTGATGTCCTTCATATAGTCCCTTCAGAGTACTTCGCTGATTTTAAAAGGGCTGCGAAAGCCGCTTTCTCGCTTGTCACACGCATAAAATACCGCTATCCGACTCGTTATACCATTTCTGATTCGCTGCGAGAAGCAGAAGGCAAATCAGTGGCTTTGGCTTTCAATCTTTGCTATCCTACACCCGTGACGATAAAACCGCTACTCCAAAAGGCACATATAGACGCAAGTAACCTGGCGATAAATACCTGCATATACGAACATGATACGCTACCGTATTTGCTAACAAAAGCGCATTCGCAGGCGCAAAGTTTAGCGGCATATCTGAAGCGCGGTACTAAAAGCAAAGAAATGCGTTGACAACGGGTACTATTTATTATCCTTCTTCAGGTTGAAACTTTTAGAGGCTTGTGCTGAATGTTGTGTCGAGAGTGGCTAAGGAAGGAGATACCAGGATATGTATTTATTTACAAGCGTCTTATTCTGGACACTTATATTATGCTGTAACTGTCTATATATACCAGATGTTTCCTGTATATCTATACGGGTAAGTATAGGGAAAGATACGCTATGGAGGAATACACAAAAATCGGAGCGATGGAAGAGAACCCACTTGTATGGACTGGATCGTCAAAAAGGCTAACGCCGAAATGGGATGTCTTTGATAAATTCTTAGAATTGCTGGCTGATTCGCAGTGGCATTCATTAAGTGACGTTACAGTAGCGGTATCAATATCCGACATCACGCCGATTGTTCGTTTCTTTACTGAGCTTAACTTTATCAGTTACAGGAATGATAGAAGCGAAGTGAGAATAAATCCACTGGGTTCTATGTTTTTAGAACTGCCTCATGACTGAATGTTCACTGCAACATTCGTTCTATTTCAACTAATTTCTGCATAATTTCCTTCCCTTTCTCTGTAAGCTGGTATTCCAGGTTCGATTTGCCAGCGGGTTTCTCTACTTCTTCTATAAAACCATGCTCCAGAAGGAAATCAAAATATTTCTTGAAGTTCCTCCAATCCAGATACGCCTTCTGCATGATACGCGTTTTTTTAGCCACTCCACCCTCTTCGGTTATCCCCCTCAGCGTATCTAAAATAATTTCCCAACGACTCCTTGCTTTTGTCCCCATCAGCACCTTACCTTCCCTACACGCTAACCCTATACCTATGTTACCTTCCCTTGCAAAAGGTATGTGTAATAGTTAGGTGTGGGAGATGTATAAGTTTATTAATATTTAATAGTTTCGTTTTTTGTACATATTTTTGTATTGATACGCTCACTTCTGTTTCAAACACTGCCATTTAAGTTACTTTCAGGAGGTGGTCATGAAAAAGCGATGGTAGAACGGAAGATTTAATAAAAGCAGTTAATTTGACAGCAGGTATTCGCCCTTTAACTCTCGCCCTGATACCATACAGTAAGCGCTAAATCCGCTGTGGCTTTATTGAGAAATCGCATGTTCTTTCGTGTTTCCCCTTGCCCCCTACGACTATGTCATATAGGCAATCCGCGCTTAGTCTTGCTTTCCGCGCGCATTACACAAGCACTTAGTTAGCTCTCAAGTCCACAATCTCAGATACTTCAGGTCCCGTAGAGATCAACTTCACGGGAACTCGCGTGTCATGCTCAATCTTAGCCACAAACTCCTTTACTTCTTTACTCAACTCTTCGTACTCTCTTACACCCTTACATGACGGGTCTAACCGATCCACACCGCTCAATGCTACCATTGTTGCACCGTTTATCATCGCGGAGTACGCAGCCATCCTACCGTCCCACACGCCTATACGCCTCTTACGCCTTGTAACAGTGCCAAACTCCTCAATATGCAACTCAGCCGCTTTCGTCTCGCTCATTTGCGTTTCAAAAGGGCCCTCACCCACTCGCGTGGGAAATGACTTAAATACGACCACGACATCGTCTACTCTTGTGGGTCCTATGCCGACATCCGCAGCCATCTGCGATGCTGTCGTATCTTTAGACGTGACGAAAGGGTAAGAGCCGTATAACAAAGAAATGCCAAATCCTTGCGTACCTTCTATCAATACACCTTTTTCACTGTCCACCGCTTCGTTTAGCTCTTGTGGTACATCAGAAAGGAACTCCTGTAACTCTTCCACATCCTTCGCCTGTCTTGCCGTTCGCATAGCACGAGCTGCATTCGCAGGTCCGCATCCGGATCCTGTGGAGCCTATCTTCCCCTTTAAATGTTTATCGCTCTTGTCCTCTTCTATATGCTCTTTTTCTATTATTCCGCATCTCCTGTCCACACCTACTCTACCCTTTAGCCCAAAGGAATCCACTTCCTGTTTGAGCACTTCTGGATTGATTAATACCCCCGCGCCAACCAGAAGTCTCGCGGACTCACATATAAACCCTGACGGCACCATCCGCAACGCATATTTCGCCCCTTCAACTACTACTGTGTGCCCTGCATTCGGCCCTACACCGCCCCTCGCAACAATTTCAGGCTCGTCATGCTTTGCAAGATATGCAATAATCTTGCCTTTGCCTTCATCACCAAAGAATCCTCCTACTACTATTGTTACTGGCATGAACATCCAACTGTTGTGGTATAACAAAAACTTTTTTAATATGATGTATCGCATTACATTAGCTATGGAAAGAAATGATATAATAGGCTATCAATTCGCAGAGCGGATAAAATCAGAGTTGATTATGGGTTCTAAGATGTTAGAGGTGGTAGAGCTGCTGAATGGTAGTGAATTAGAAGGTGCGAAGAAAACGATGAGTGCTTTTTTTGACCTTTTGGCTATTGATGTGGGAATGGCTTTGAAGGCAACGGGTGATAAAGAATTTGGAATGGTCAAAGAGGAGCTGGACGAGATAGAGCGTAAGATAGAAGAAGCGGATTATGCAGAGGCGCAAGCAACCTTCGGAAGGGCGGTATCCCATACTACTACTGCTTGCGCGAGAACCATGACTGCATTGGTGGAACAAAGGCTGATTTGATTAATTAGCCCATTATCTGGAGGATTATTCGCCTTGTCCTTTTCCTGTTGTCCAGCTCAACAAACACTACCTGCTGCCATGAGCCCAAGATTAGCCTTCTGGCATGGAAAGGCACGGTTAACGAAGGGCCCAGGAAAGAAGCTCTTACATGCGAATGCCCGTTACCATCGTGCCATCTATGTTCATGCTCGTATGCCATTCCCTTAGGGAACAGCCGCTCTAAGGCATTGGGCAGATCCTGCAGCAGTCCGGGTTCGTATTCTATGGTCGTTATCGCGCCCGTCGCCCCGGGCACGAAGATGGTTATAATTCCGTCTTCGATCTCCGTCTCTCTCAATTTGCTGTTCACCCTTTCCGTTATATCTACTATCTCCACTTCACCCTGTGTCTCAAAATGCAGCTCCTTTGTCACGACAGCCATTCCCTCTCCCTCTCTTCTGATTTAGCTTTAACATAGAATTATAATTGTGAGTATTTATAACTTCCAAATTCATTATACATCTTGATATATGGACAAGGGAAACAAACACAAGCTTGTGCTGCTCGACATGGACGGAACGTTCCTGGATTCAAGAGGAGGTGGTAGGATAGCGCATGAATGGGCATACGAAGCGTTCAAAAGGACTTTAGACCATTATGGAGTGGCATTATCAATTGATGATATAGACCGGTACTTCCTCGCACCTCTGCATTCCCGGGGTGAAGCAGGGGTGCGTAATTTTTGTACTAAGTTCAAATTGAATTGCGAAGAGTTCTGGGCACGAAGGGAGAAAGACGTTATAGAAGCGAAGATAGAAGCGATGCAGCAGGGCGGAATAATGCTTTGTAAGCACTCTGAGGCAGTAATAAACTATCTCAGCAGTAGGTATTATCTCGCGGTAGTGAGTGATTCACAACAAGAGTGTGTGGACTTCGCTCTGTCGCATTTCAACTTGAAACGGTATTTCAGGGTATGGTATGGTAGAAAGAGCGACCTGGAAAGTTTAGCAAACCGGAAGCCGAACCCATATTATATCAATAAGATTCTGAGTGAATTAAATATGCGAAGGGATGAGGCGATACTGGTGGATGACAGTCCTGTCGGCATATTAGCAGCGGAGAGAGAGGGTATTGACTCTGTGCTTATTGGTGGCAAGAACAAAGCGACAAATGGCTGTGAACCTACGTTTCTGGTGAACAACATCGGCGAGTTGATGCAGGTATTATGATAATAAACCCATCACTAACTACTTACTCATCTTCACATCACATACAACTCCAGGTCCGCCAGTTCATTCTCAAATGCGTCTTCATCAGTCACAATAAAATCACGCATGCAACCCTCCATAAAATTATATCTATCTTTAAGCATCTGCACCAAAGGTCGGGTTTTTGCATATTCCGAACTCGCCGGAGTGACAATAAAGAGAACAACACCGTTTAATGGAACCATCTTCCTATCTGACCCCGATGCATGAACTGAACAAGCATTTGCTATGTCCACAGTCGCTACATTACCCAGTATAGTCTTTGGTGTATTGTCCTCCTCTATCTTCACAATTACTCGTACACTCCCCTTCTTTAGCCCCACAATGTCAACATCAACCAGTGCGAATTTATCTCCGTTCTGTTCCCGATAAATACGGACATCCCCCGTTCTGTCGTGCGATGTGTCTACGGTATATTCATGGCTTTTAAGTACTTCTATACATTTCTCCCTTATTTCTACACGCTTATCTGACAACATGCTCAATCACCTACCACATTACTATTTCATTCTCTTTAATACAATATCAATTTTTGAGTCGTATGCCACTATATATTCTGATGCCTCACGCGCCAAAACCAATTTAGTGCTGTGAGACAGTGCTCCGGCTTTGACTAACTCTTTGAGTATCGCATTGTATCTCAAAGGATTCACGATAACAGCCACGAGTTCAAAATTCCTTATCGCGGAACGGAGCATTGCAACACCGCCGAGGTCCATAGAGGCAAGAGGGTCTTCTCTCGATGTGTCGAAGGGTATAAGGTTCACAGCAACAATGCCTATCTCGCCGGTTGTTATCCCCGCGTGAATTCGCGGATGCAGCGTCTTTATCCTGCCGTCAAGCATCTCGTGAAAACCCGTGAATTCTGATACTCTCGTCACTTCTATTCCGTGCATCGAAATTTCCGCTGCCGTACCCTTAGTTGCAATTAGCTCTATACCAAATTCATTCAGTGCTTTTGCGAATTCTACTATTCTATCCTTGTTGAATACGCTTAATATGGCTTTCATTTATACCTGTGCTAAATTAGTTGATGATGGAAAGATAAAAAGGTATATAAGATATCAAAAGAATACCATAGAGGGGTAAGGAATTTGGGATCCCGCTTTGGGTGGACTGCCAGTAGTAATTTTAGTGTCTGCTCAATAAAAGGTGGATTTTAGAGATGATTCTTCCGGGACCTATCCAGCATAAAGCTTGATGAACCGCTCTGCCCTGATACTGCCGTGCATCGTCAGAGATCATGACCCTATCCGTCTTTTAGTCCTTTCCCAGTCCGAGAATGCCCTTTATTGTGTCTGTGTCCTTTTTGGGGCGTGATGAAGAAAGCGGAAAACCGCTCGTTGCAGACCACGTGAACATGGTGGCTTTTTTCCCCGTGCTTTAATCCGGTGTCATTGGTGTGAAAGTAACTTGAGGCCTCCAAACCAGCCTTTAAAATTCCCTCGTTCTCCCTTGTCAGCTTCTTTTTCCGCGGTCTTAGACGAGGACTTTGGCTTTCCCTTCTCGCCCTTCAGCCTGTTTATTTCGCCTTTCAAGGATTGATTTTCGCTTTACCGTCATAGAGCAGAGTGACCAAAATTAATTAGAAGTTTGTGATTTCCATCTGCGTTAATCTGTGTCTATAAAATACTTTTTGTATGTCTTTTCTTTTGGTTTTGTGTGCCATAAATACTTAACCGAACACACATGGAGGAGGTCATATGACCTAATAGTAAATTATCCCGGTGCATACAATTCGAATGCGTAAGGACCCACTAACATGATAACGATGGATAAGAAGATAACAACAGCGAAAATGACAATAATTACCATCGAAATCATTTCTCTCTTCTTTTCGTCTCTTATGCCCTTTCCAAGTAGAGAATTCAGCATTTCTCGAAATACATAGCCACCGTCAAGCGGAATAGCAGGCAAGCAGTTAAACAAACCCACATAGAAGTTTATCCAGCCTATCCAGAATAGCATATCGGCAATAAAGAAAAGCCCGGTTCCAAATAAAGCTGCAGCACCTACCGGCTCATATAAATTAGATAGAAGCGGATTAAAACTATTGAAGCCACCACTACTAAATGGTAAAATAGGCATAACCATCAATAACAACCATCCTCCATGTGAAAAGCGAATGAGAGAAGCTGGCAAACCACGCAGATGCTCCAGGTAACCCTTTAGTGGGAATTCCACTACCATCATACCTAACGGGTTATTGGCAACACCGATGCCTAAATACCCTCTATTAGCGTAATAAGGCGATTCTTTCAAGACTATGGTAAACGTTTCTCCTCCTGTTTGCACTTCTATTTCGTGTCCCGGTACGGTATGATTCATAAACGCAAGAAAGTCAACATAACTGTTTATACTCTTGTTATTCAGCCTTGTTATGACCATACCACCTTTCAGACCGGCGTTCGCTGCTGGTGTACCGTTTTCAACCGTTCCTATTGCCACACCTTCGCATTCAGAAGCATTTTTCACTGCTATCTCATGCTTCTTACCCTTTTTATCCAGTACAGTGAGTGAAATTTCATGTTTCCCTTTCAACGCATTGTTCAGTCCTTCTATACCTATCACCTTCGAGCCATCAAGCTTTGTGATTAGCGTTTCAGATACGATACCTGCCTTTTCCGCTGGACTGCCATCGGCAACGCCATAAACATAAAGTACCGTATCGCTGACTGGCTGAATTGCGAACAGAATACCGAAGAAGAGTGCAAATGCGATTAAAGCCACGCAGAAGTTGCTCGTTACGCCAGCAGAAAGTATACGGGTTCTTTCACGTGACGTTGCTATTTTTTTCGGCTCTTCTTGCTTTTCTACCCCCGCTTCTTCAACTGGTTCCTGCTCTAACTTATGCTCCTTATTCCCACTTTCTTTTTTACCAAATAGTTGCTCACTATCTGGTTCTGCAAATGCTCCTATCGGCACAAGCAAGAGTAAAAGTCCCATTGACTTTACTTTTATCTTCTCCACTATACTCAAAATCGCATGTGAAAACTCATGCACTATTAACGCAACTACAAACCCAATCCATGCGCACATAGGTATAAATTCATTTAATCCCGGTATAAGCAGCCAGTTCCTCGGCTCGTTTAGTTCCGTTGGCTCCGGCTGCATCATAAAAGTTCCGTAGCCACCATATAATATAAGGCTAAACATGAACACCATGGCTATAAGCACTAATATAGTACCGAAGTTGGCGTAAAGTCGCCATAAACTCTCCTTTCGCTCTCCCGTGGCTAATAGCTCCAATAATTTCTGCCCTTTTACCGTCCTTATCATAAGGATGGGACCGATGGTAGAGATGTTGTATCGCTGCAAAATGCCCTTTTTATCGAGCACTAACACAATGAACCAGTAAATCAGGAATATGTAAAGTAACATCGTTAGGTAATACATGTCCATTTTTATCGCCCGGTCTTTTTTAATTTAGAATATGCCTGGTAGTATATATAAAATCGAACTGCTGCCATCACGATATTATTTATTTATGCCCCTTTATCTCGTGGCTTTTCAATCACTCTTTAATTCGACCCCGAACACACGTCCAAAATTGCCTTCTATCGCTTCTTCCACTGTCTTCACATCGCTCTTCTTTTGACGCGCTATCTCCTCATACACCACTTTTACATTCTGTGGCACGTTCCTCTTCTCCTCATTATCAGGCGAAAGATAAGGTGCATCTGTCTCCGTAAACAGATATGAAAGCGGTATCCTCTTCGCCACCTTCTTCATCGTCTTGCTTCGTACTATTGACGCAGGTAGCGAAACGTAATATCCTTCTTTACATATCAATTCCGCAAGCTGCGGCTTGCCCGTGAAGCAATGAAAAACCACTTTCCTTATGTCGTTATCCGAAACGAGCTTTAAACCAGCCTCTATTGCCTCGCCACCTGTTGTACCTCGCAAGTGAAGCACAACCGGTAAATCAAGTTCCTTCGCCAGCTCAAGAAACTCCACAAATATCTCTTTCGTCCTCTTTATCTTTAACGGGTCCCGTACCCAGTGATAGTCAAGCCCTATCTCTCCAATACTCACTATATTACGTCTGTTAGTGCTTATAAACTCTTGATAGTCACCTATCTCGTGGTCTGTCATATCTACCACGTGTATTGGATGAAGCCCAAGCGAAACGAATACGAAATCTCTATGTAGCTCTGCAAGTTCTAACGCATCCTTTCCGTCTTCGGGCTCTACTCCACTTGTTACTACTGCTTTTAATACCTGCCTGCTGTCCTCTATTACCTGCTCACGATCGCTATCGTACTCATCAAACGTCAAATGACAGTGTATATCTATAATTTTTACCACCCCAAGAGCCCTTTCTCATGCTCTCGGTTTCACACTGGTTACGTTACTTCAACAGCATCTCGGATTTCTGTAGCGTCAATAAATCCTCAGTGCTCAACTTTCCGCCTTCTCTAAACTTCTCGTAGATAGTCTTTGCTTTCTTCCGCGCATCCACCCGCTCTTTGAAGCCCCAATCTTCTTGCACTTTACGTCTCAGCCCTGCTATCACATGATTGAAGTCCTTTACATCACGTAGGTATTTTAAATATTGCCTGTGTGCCTCATCTGCTTCCGCTTGCGTCTTTAAGAACTGCTGGTGCGCCTCATCCGCCTTCGCTCTTACTCTGTCGGCTTCCTTAAAACTCTCCACCATTTTATCATGGCACTCATGTGATAGCTTTACATGTGTTAA
>JAOZPO010000025.1:0-4117 GCA_029932715.1 Halobacteria archaeon
ACACAAATGTTCTTTTGGTAAAGCTTTTCTTTCTAAGAAAAGGTTTGTGCTAAAAGAAAATTCAGATAGGATTTGAAAAATGTATGCAAAGGGAATAAGTACCTTACCCCCTTATCTATTTGCGGAAATAGATGAGAGGAAAAGGGAAACGGAGAAGAAGGGTGTAGACATAATAGACTTTGGTATCGGCGATCCTGACTTGCCGACGCCACCGCACATAGTAGAAGCAGTTTGCAACGCTGCAAAAGACCCTTCAAATCACCGGTACCCTTCTTACGAAGGAATGCTATCGTTCCGTGAAGCTGTAGCGACATGGTATAAGCAGAGAAAGCACATTGAGTTGGATGCCGCGGATGAAGTTCTAACGTTGATAGGGTCAAAGGAAGGGATAGCGCATTCGGCATTCGCATTTTTAAATCCAGGCGATATCGCCCTCGTTCCGGATCCTGCATACCCGGTATACAATAATGCAGCGATAATGGCGAATTCGAGACCTTATTCTGTACCGTTAACAGAAGAGCATGGATTTAAGCCTGATTTAGAACGCATAGATAACGAAGTAGCGAGGAAAGCGAAAATCATGTTCTTGAATTACCCGAATAATCCCACTGCCGCAACTGCCGAAAAATCATTCTTTAAAGAGGTTGTAGATTTTGCGCACGACTACGGGATCATCATTCTCCATGATAACCCCTACTCAGAGCTTACGTTCGATGGCTATGAAGCGCCGAGTTTTTTGGCTGTTGATGGTGCAAGGGATGTTGGTGTCGAGTTTGGTTCGCTATCTAAGACATATAACATGACAGGATGGCGAATCGGCTTCGTATTTGGTAATGCCGAAATAATAAAAGGTCTGAAGCTTGTGAAGACTAATGTTGATTCCGGTGCTTTCCAGGCTGTCCAGATAGCAGGTATAGCAGCGCTAACAGGACCACAAGACTGTATAAAGCAGAACGTAGCGATTTATAAAGAAAGGCGGGACCTATTAGCTGATGGATTGAGATCCAGCGGGATAGAACTGGAAAAGCCAAAAGCCACATTCTATATCTGGGCAAAGGTTCCTCCGGGATTCTCGTCTATTCAGTTCTCCATGTTCTTGCTGGAGCGTACGGGCGTAGTAGTAACACCAGGGATAGGATTCGGTGAGGCGGGAGAGGGGTTCGTTCGCTTTTCTCTTTGTGTAAGAGAGGAAAGGATAATAGAAGCGTGTGAACGGATAAAAGGGCAGGCGGAATAGCGAGCAATGACGGAACTTAAATTCACGAAGATGCAAGGCTGTGGTAATGATTTCATACTGATAGACGATCGAGAATCAGGAATACCAGCGCAGAAGAAGGGTGAACTCGCCGGATTTTTATGCCAACGCGGATTCGCAATAGGTGCAGATGGCGTATTATTCCTTTGTATTCCTACTACAAGTTCCTATGAGGTGCGGATGCAGGTTTTCAATGCCGATGGTTCCGAGGCAGAGATGTGCGGAAATGGAATGCGATGCTTTGCCAAATATGTGTACGAAAGAGGGCTAGTACGAAGTAGGAGCATGAGAGTGGAGACGTTAGCCGGGTTGATTGTTCCGGAAGTGGAAGTTGATGAAAAGGGAGTAGTAACTGCTATCCGGGTTTTTATGGGGGTGCCAGAGTTTAATAAAATAGAGCAAATGCTTTTCGTGAATGCTAAAATAGGTGAGATTAAACTGACCGCGTTGAGTCTTGGCAATCCACACGCAGTTGTCATTGTTGACTCCTTTGATGGACTGGATGTTGATATGGTGGGAAAAGCAATAGAATCTCATAAAGCGTTCCCTAATAAGACTAATGTTGATTTTGTAGTGCGTAACGCTAAAAAAGAGATAAGCGTGAGGACGTATGAGCGAGGAGTAGGGGAGACGTTATCGTGTGGCACAGGGTCAACAGCATCTGTGCTTACATTAAATAAGCTTGGATATGTGACTCTAAATGAACCTGTTAGAGTACATACGAAAGGGGGAGATTTGGTGGTGGAACTAAAAGAGGAAGGCGCTTATCTTATGGGTCCTGCGGAAGAAGTGTATGAGGGAGTAGTTAAGTTGAGTATCTAAGGGGGGTGTCTGAATGGTATTTCTTTAGCTCCTTTTTATAACCACAGGATTACATAGATTTCCACAAACCTTTTCTATCAAACTTTAAGAAAGTTTGATCAAAACGCTTCGCGGAAAGAAACGCTTTACCAACAATTTTTTTTATCTTCGGTAAAAACCTTGCCTAAAAACGTTATTTGTGTTTTTCTTTTAGCACAGGCTAAATTTTCTTTTTGTAAAAAAGGAAATTATAGTGTTCTGTAACTCTTGTGTAATCTCGTGGTTCCCTACAAATACCTGGCTCTTATAGCCGCACGTGAATACCATTATCCTTCAGATACTGTTTCACATCACGAATTGTGTATTCCTTGTAGTGGAATATGGAAGCGGCAAGTGCTGCGGAAGCGTCCGTGAACTTGAATACGTCCTTTATATGCTCGGGCAGCCCGCAACCACCAGATGCTATCACAGGTATATTTACACGGTCGCAGATAGCACTCGTTAATTCCAGATCGAAACCGTCTTTTGTTCCGTCTCGGTCCATACTCGTGAGCATTATTTCTCCCGCGCCTCTTTCCTCTACCTCCATCGCCCATTTTAGCGCGTCTACGCCCGTGAACTTCCGACCACCGTAGAAGGAGCATTCAAACCAGCATTTGCCCTCTTTCGTTTCTATTATCTCCCGCGTCTCATCTTCACTTCGCACATATCGTCTCTTCGCATCTATTGCAACCATACAAGCCTGACTGCCAAACCGTCTCGCAAGTTCGTTCACCAGTTTGGGGCTTTTCAGTGCTGCTGTGTTCACAGAGACCTTATCGGCACCCGCGTTGAATGCTCTTCTCGCATCCTCTATGCTGTGAATACCGCCACCTACTGTAAGCGGCATGAACACGTTACTCGCGGTTTTTGCTATTACATGCGCCATCGTTTCCCTTCTCTCGTGCGATGCCGTGATGTCCAGGAAAACAAGCTCATCTGCGCCTTGCTCATCGTATTCTGCTGCAAGATCCCAGGGTATACCCGCATATCTTATCTGCTTGAATTCTATTCCCTTTACTACTCTTCCGCCAGGCACGCCGAAATCACAGTCCAAACAGGGGATTATCCGTTTTGCTAACATTTTGTTTTCATTGTCTTCTTCTTAATAAGTTTATATTTGTCGCGTGATAATTTTTAATGTGGGTAACTCTGGAGCTTGAGTTATGAAAAGTAAGATAGACGGAATTGTAGAGGATTTAAAGAAGTATTCAGAAGTAATGGTGATAATTTTATTTGGTTCATATGCAAAGGGCAAAACGAAACCAATTTCCGATATAGATATTGCAGTTATGCTTAAGGACCCGGATAAGTCCCTAGAAGCGGAAATATCCTGCTTTTCATCGAATATTTTTGATGTTGTTCCTTTTTCACGACTACCTTTATATATCCAGTTCGAGGTAATCAAATACGGAAAGATCCTGTTTATGCGAGATGAGGAATATTTCTGGGAGGTAAAGAGAGAAGTATTAAGGGAATATTTGGATATGTTTTACTTATATGAGAGAATGAGCAGGAGGATACTGGCATGATTAGATGGGCATCCCTTATATCGCGGATAGAGCGCCATGAGGATAAGGCGAAAGAACTAATGGAGCAGAACATATCGAACTACTTTGTTTTTAATACCATTGCAATGGAGTGCTTTCAAGCTGTAAATTCTGCAATAGAACTTGGCGAATTGATCGTTTCAGAGAAGAATCTCGGATTCCCGTCTAGATATAGGGAGATATTCGAACTGCTTTATAACGCAAAGATGATAAGTAAAAAAAGTTTAGAAAGCTTTAAAAGACTGGTTTTCCTGAGAAATTTGATCGCTCATGAGTATTATATGATTACAGACGAGGAATTAATGGAGATGGCAACTCTATTGGGATGTTTGGATGAATTAATAGCGAATGCGAAGAAGGAATTGAATAGAGGAGGTATGCAAAGTTAAAGATTGCCCATTTTAGCGCGTCTACGCTCGTGAACTTCCGACCACCGTAGAAGGAGCATTCAAACCAGCATTTGCCCTCTTTC
>JAOZPO010000025.1:4217-12159 GCA_029932715.1 Halobacteria archaeon
CCAGGCACGCCGAAATCACAGTCCAAACAGGGGATTATCCGTTTTGCTAACATTTGCGTTTACTTCTTTATTACTTTTCCATCTTACTCTTAATAATTTTATTAATCAAATAATACAAAGATTAATAATATTTCATCAAGAAGACTCCAGAATCTTTACTATCCCCTCTACTGTACTGTACCAGTCGGCGCTTTTTTTTATTACCCCCTTTGCACCAGCCTCAAGTGCAACACTTTCTCGCTCTGTTCCTGCATAGGCAGTAAACAGGTAAATGTTTGCTTTTGGGTCTTTTTTAATTATTCTTATGGTCGCCTCAACACCGTCCATCACCGGCATTCTGAGGTCCATCAGCACGAGATCCGGCTTCTGACCTCCGTTTACCAGTTTGCTGTACGTTTCAACACCCTCATTGCCATTCAGGGCACTGTGCACGGTGAACGTGTGCTTCTTAACCATGCTTAAAAATTTTGGCATTAGCATGTGCATTGTTTCTTCATCTTCCACAAGCAATATATTGTATTCCATTTTTAGTACTCTTCTTCTAAATACTTACCCGCCAGCGCATCCCGCACCAGTTTCTCGATTTCTTCGTTCCTTTCGCGTATGATTCTAATATAATCCTTTTGGTCGTCGTCAAAATCGGCGGATTCTATTAGTAAATCCGTATATCCTCCAATGATCGATACAGGAGTAACAATTCTGTGGGACGTCTCTTTTAAGAAGTGTTCTCTCAAACTATAAGCCTTTCCTATCTGTTTCTTCGATTCTTCAAGCTTTTCTACATGTTCCTGTAATGAAATAGTCAGGCGTTTCAATTTCTCTTCCGCACGCTTGCGATCGGTGATGTCAATTCCGATTTCCCAGGAATACCAGCCGGGTATAGGATATTTTTTTGATATATTCGACCATAATATCGTCTTAACACTACCGTCTTTGCATGTAATGTCCCATTCCATATTTCGGAAGTCACTGCCGTGCTTCTTTAGCATTGAAGCAATGTAGTCCTTGTGATATTCATCAGGGTAAAGCAATTTGGCGGCTTCTGGATTACCAATAAGTTCAGTGGACTTAAAACCTGTTACTTCTTCGCATTCCGAGTTCCATACTATGATATTCCCTTTATCATCAAATGCGGCTAACATAACCGGCATATTTTCCGCAACTAATCGTAATCTCTCCTCGCTATCTATTAATTCCTTCTCTGTTCGGCTTTTGTAAAGAGCCATCTCGATAGATGCGAGAAGCTGCCGTTCCTGGAACGGTTTAACAAGATAAGCATACGGCTCAGTAGTTTTGGCTCTGTCTATCTGCTCAACATCAGAATATGCAGTCAGAAATATAATGGGAATATCCGTCCTCTCTTTTATTTCATAAGAAGCGTCTATCCCGTTCCCCCTACCACTCAAGATAATGTCCATCAATACCAGATCAGGCTTAAGCTCAAGTGTCTTTTTTACTGCATCCTTTGCGCTACCAGCACGCCCCACCACTTCGTATCCAATATTGGTAATTGTCATTTCCAGGTCTTCTGCTACGACGGCTTCATCTTCTACAATCAATATCCGTGCTTTCTTCTGTGGTGTAGAGCTCATCATCCTTTTTCTGGCTTATTTTTACGCAGCATTCTCATCCACCGGGACAGCAATTAACAAAAGCATCGTGACATAAAGTACCCCTTCTGTATCTACCTGCCATTTATATGTTGTAATTACCAATGTTTTCAACCACTGATATGCCTTTCGGGTGCATTTCCGGTGGAGAGTGCAGATTAGAGAATGTTAAAAAACTACGGCACCTTTTATTTTTATTATTGCAATATTTATTGAATAGAAGAAGGAGAAGGGGGCAGGATAAAAGAATGAGGGATGTAGCGATAATAGGTGTGGGACATACAAAGTTTGGAAGAGCATCAAAGACATCACTTGAATTATTCTCAGAAGCGTCACTGCAAGCGATGGATGATGCGGGAGTGATAGGACAGGACATAGAAGCACTATTTCAAGGCGCCGCACTGCCGGGCTTTGAAGAAGGACAGGTAATGCCCGCAGCATTCTCGGCGGCTGAACTCAACCTGGGACATATACCAGCGACACGGTATGAAGGTGCTTGTGCGTCCGCATCTATTGCGATACGAGACGCGGTAATGTGGGTAAGTTCCGGTGAATACGACATAGTATTAGCAGGTGGAGTGGAAAAGGCGTTGACCATGGGCACTGCGTTTGCAACGAGGACATTCGCAATGAGCTGTCATGCACCGACTGAGGGACCCGCGGGACTCACATTCCCAGGTGTTTTCGCAATGGCAGCCCGGCGGTATTCCAAAGAGTATGACATACCACTGGATACGTTACGAGAAAAGATGGCGCAAGTATCAGTAAAGAATCACAAGCATGGAGCTCTAAATCCACGGGCTCAGTTCTATAAGAAGATGGGCGACCTGAAGGTGGAGGATGTAGTAAATGCGAGAATGATAGCTGACCCACTGACGCTCATGGATTGCTGTCCGTTTTCCGATGGTGCGGCTGCTCTTGTGCTCTGCCCTGCTGAGGATGCGGGTAAATATATGGATGACCCGGTTTACGTGTTGGGTACAGGACAGAGTTCAGGTAGTTCATTATCAAAGATGGGGGACTTGACCAAGCCTGTTTCGAGGATACAGTCTGCGAAGGTTGCTTTTAAACATGCAGGGCTTGAGCCCCGGGATATTGATATATTAGAGCTTCATGATTGCTTTACCATTGCCGAATTGATAGCGCTTGAGTGCATGGGCTTCTTTGGTTGGGGCGAAGCGGCGGATGCTACCGCACAGGGCGAGACTGACATAGGAGGGAAACTACCCACGAATATGTCCGGCGGGCTGATTGGCAAAGGTCACCCGATAGGGGCAACTGGTGCATCTCAGGTCTACTGGATAGTAAAACAGATGCGGGGTGAAGCTGCGAAAGGTAATCAAATTGATCCGGTTCCTGAGTATGGAATGACCGATACGCTTGGTGGTGACTTCGGAACGCTGTGTCACATTATACTCGGAAGGACAAAGAAATAGGGAAAAGGAGAAAAAAAGCGCAAGAAATAAATAAGATGCTGAACGCTTTAATAAAGAGTTTAAAGCATAGTAGGTGATGCCTATTCGCTATTGGCTAATAAAAAGGTGATGAAAAAAGAAATGGTAGGAAAAGAGCAGGAAGAGATAGAGAAAGAGCTGTCTAATGAGTATATAGCATTGACCTATGCGGATTATGAAGCAGGTTTGAAGGCGGGGAAGTTGTTAGGACTGAAATGTGCATCTTGCGGTGGCATAACCTGTCATCCAATGCCCGTCTGCCAATGGTGCAGTGGTAGACACCTGGAAAAGGTAGAGTTAAGCGGTGAAGGTGAATTGAGGACTTTTACTATTATCCGTGTGGCATCCGAGGGTTTTGAGGATGATGTCCCGTATATACCCTGCCTGGTGGAGATAAAGGAAGGCCCCTGCATTATCGGAAGACTCGATATTGACGTGGAAAGTGCCACACAGGGAATAATAGGTAAAACTGTGACACTGGACGGTATATCCACTTATAATGGTGATAAATTCGTCAGTGGTGAGCACGTGTGCCCGGTTTTTAAGATTGTGGGACGAGAATGACATATTTATGCGAAGGATAAATGAAATGCCATGAACGAAAAGAAAGTTTGTGTTGTGGGAATGGGAGTGATGGGGACAGGAATAGCACAGGTATGCGTCCAGGCTGGTTATGATACCGCAGTGGTGAACAGGAGTAAAGAATCTTTAGAGCGTGGACTTGTAATATTAAAAAAGGACATTTATAGACTTGTAAAGAAAGGGCGAATAACGCAAGAGGATGCCGATAGGATTTTGGATGCTGTAAGTGCAAATGCAACCACGAGCCTGGAGGAGGGTGCTAAGGACGCAGATATTGTTATAGAAGCGGTGTACGAGGACATGGAAGTGAAACAAGACGTATTCAAAGAATTGGATAGGATATGTCCCGAGCATACTATTCTGGGAAGCAACACGTCAACATTTCCTATTACTACTTTAGGCGCGGTGACAGAGCGACCCGAAAAGGTAATTGGGATGCACTTCATGAATCCCGTACCGCTAATGCCGGGTGTGGAAGTGATAAAATCGTTGTTAACGTCTGAAGATACGGCAAAGGAAGCGCAAGAGTTCTTAAAGTCGCTGGGTAAGGAGACAGTCGTCGTGAATGATTATCCCGGATTTGTCACGAGCCGGATGATGTGTCTCGTATTGAATGAGGCGGTGGAGATGCTTGAAGGAGGGCTTGCGACTGTAGAGGATATAGATAAGATATTGAAACTATCGTTTAACTGGCCTCAAGGTCCTTTCCAGCTTTTAGACCTGATAGGGATAGACATTGTGGTAGCGGTACTCAATACGATCTACAATGAGACGGGCTGGGATAGATTTAAACCCGCTGTTCGTATGACACAGATGGTAGAAGCGGGCTGGACCGGGCGAAAATCAGGAAAAGGGTTCTATGATTATCGGTAATCGTGAAGTGTAAAAATAACCATTTATTTTAACCCTATTATTACTTGTGCTCAGAAGAAGGTTCCTGCTCTTCCCCCTGCATAAATAACTTCTCTATCGGTTGAAGTCCATAGTCCGTAATCTTCACGTTTATCTGCGATATCTCTGTTGACATTTCGTTACCGCGAACGGTCTTCCTTCGCCTTTTACCCTCCTCTTTTGGGCGGTAACCGGGTGGAGAAGCGATTAATATTCTCCTCTTTCTCACGCCCGAGACGTCTTTTCGCATCGCTACGCCCTCCTTATCCGAGCCGCCGGTTATTTCCAACGCATAGCCGCTCAACCCAATAATATCGCCGTCCACAATGTCCCCTATCTGCTTACCAACGAACAACGCACTCACTTCCGTGTCCTTTCCTTCCACTTTATACGCCTTTCCTGCCTTTGGATCGCTTATCACTACTTGCATTTTAGCCCTCCATCATCTTCTTCTATTTTATACATTAGGTATAGGTTATACATGTTTATACGCTCCTTCTTCTTCTCTTTATCTCCGACACTTTCTCCAGCAGCGCCGCATCATCCGGCGATAACAAACCACCCAGTAGTTCCTTCTCTTCCTCCGGGATATTAACATACAATACCTCGTTCTCTCTTATCTGCCGTCCTACAGTCGGTTTCCTCATAGAAATAGCCACCTGCATCCCTTCCTCTGCCCTACTTATATTCTCCCCACTATCCTGTATCTCGTTTATAGTACCAATGTTCGCACCATCTGCTTTTAGCAGTTCCACTCCCGTCTTTATTTTGCCACACAGCACTTCGACACCAAAGATAGCGGGTTTGCTCTGCCTGAATATACAACCCGGCAGTATCTTTATCATTCCCGGCATGACAAGCCGTTCACTCTTCTCGCGTCTCTCCCGTTCCTTTTCCTCGTCTACCCAATTTTCATAAGCTTCTATCAGACGATAGATCACTTCGCTTACAAAGATGGGTATTTTGCTTTGCATAGCTGCTTCTTTCGCATCCGGGAGTATATCAACGTTAAAGCCCAGAATAGTTGATAAATAGGGGTCTTTACCCGTAGCGGCATCTATTACATCCCTTTTTGTGATATTCCCCACTTCCGCTTTCTTTATCGCCTCTATCTTTTCACTCTTCAATTCCAGAGCGAGAGCCTCCAGCGAGCCCATGGTATCTGCCTTTATGATTAATCCCTCTAAACACGTATCCAGCTTCATATCGGCTATCTCGGCCTTCATCTCTTCTATCACGTGCTCAATATCCGATTCGCGTTCAACCACCTGCACACGTGAACCGGAGAGTGCATTGTCTATATCCGTAGCTACGATTTTCACGCCTGTCGAGGCACACACGGTTTTTACACGTGCAAATCTGCGCTCTAATCTTAGTTCCTGCAATGCTCTCGGTTTTAACAGCACTTTTATCTTTCTAACTATCGGCTCTTCCGTCATGCTGCCGATTACGATCGTATCGCCCTGGCTGAGTTTACCATCGTATAATATCACGTCTATGGTAGTTCCAAGACCTTTTTCCTCCTTCCTTTCTAATATCGTACCCACTCCTGCCTCTTCTAAATGGAGCTGCAAGCATTTCTCAAAGTATTTCTGCGATAGCCCTATCAAAACAAGGAGTAAATCCGCTATGCCTTCTCCTGTCCGCGCACACACAGGTACGATGCTCACAGTCCTTGCGAAGTCTTCTATCCGGTCATAGCGGTCAGCCGAGAAACCTTTGTCGTACAGGTCCCCCACCAGTTCATATATCCTTGTATCCAGTTCATTACGTGCAAATTCCGGCTGGGCTTTGTAATTAATAACAAACGGTTTTTTTCGCGACTGCCACCCTTTTATCCGATCTATTTTATTCAATACAAGGACAAAAGGCGTCTTTAACACTTTTAAAATGCTTAAAGATTCGTATGTCTGGGCTTGAAATCCTTCTATCACATCCACCACCAGAACGGCGACATCAGCCAATGCGCTTCCTCGCTTCCTCAAAGAGGCAAAGGCGTGATGCCCTGGCGTATCAATAAAAAGCAAGCCCGGTACTTTTATCTCCGACCAGTCATCCTTTAACGGCGCACAGATATCCTTTATCACCTCTATTGGTATCTCTGTTGCACCTATATGCTGCGTAACTCGCCCTGCTTCCTTCGATGCTATTGCCGTACCGCGGATGTTATCAAGTAACGTGGTCTTGCCATGATCTATGTGACCCAGTACAGAGAGTATCGGTGTTCTTATCTGCCCTTCCATGTCCTTCCCCTTGCATAGTTCTATGTGTAGTTGAATTAGTTCTAATCTATTTATTTATTTATTTCTTTTCCACCAGAATGAGCTTTTATCATGGCTTTTACCTTCGTTCTGCTTCTGCTCTTCTGCATCAAATTCAGTGAGCAGTTCCTCTTGCCTTTTACTCAGCTTCTTCGGCGTTCTTACCTTCACTTTAACCAGCATGTTGCCCCTTCCATGCCCACTCAAATCAGGTATGCCTTTATTTTTCAATCGGAATGTCGTGCCCGATTGCGTTCCCCCAGGCATCTTCAGCTTCACTTTGCTACCCTCTATCGTCATTACTTGTAGTTCGTCACCTAAAGCAAGTTGTGCAAAGCGAACAGGGACTTCACAAATTAGGTCGCTTCCTTCTCTCTTAAAGAACTCGTGTTCTCTTACATGAACTATCACATATAAATCACCGGGAGGTCCTCCTCTTTCTCCCGCTTCTCCCTCTCCTGCAATCCGTAATCGGTTTCCGGTATCCACACCTGCGGGTAGTTTCACTGATATTCGCTTATTCACTTTTTTTTTGCCCGTTCCATTGCACGCATTACAAGGTTTCTCTACTACTTCCCCCCGCCCTCCACATCGGGGGCAGGTAGAGACGGAGATGAATTGAGCAAAGCCCTGTCTTTGTACTCTTTTTACCTGCCCGGTACCACCGCACGAGGGACAAGTTCGTAAACCACCACTCAAGGCGCCCGTGCCTTTACAATCAGGACAGTTCTCAGTTTTAGTAATCTTTAACTCTTTCTCTGTTCCCCGCGCAGCATCCGCAAGGTCTATCTCAAGGTCATATATGAGATCGCTTCCCCTCTCAGCTCTATATCTTCCCCCTGAGCTTTCATATCTCCGCCCACCGCCGAAGAACTCATCGAAGATACTGCTGCTGCCCATGCCCATGCCGCCGCTTCTCCCCGCTCCGAAAGTACCACCGAATATATCCCGGAATATGTCCTCGACATCGTTAAATCGCGTGAAGTTTGACCAGTCGAATCCACCCGGACCAAAATCAACGCCAGCATGACCAAAACGATCATAATTCGCCCTCTTCTGTGGGTCGGATAAAGCTTCATAAGCCTCAGAAATTTCTTTAAACTTCTCCTCCGCCTCTTTTGGATCCCCTTTACTCCTATCAGGA
>JAOZPO010000159.1 GCA_029932715.1 Halobacteria archaeon
GGATGTGCCTGTGTATATCCTCCCCGTGGACCAGAAAGAGGGCGAGATAGTAACAAAGCTGCCTGACGGCAGGGATTTGAAGTTAAGAATTCGGAAAGAGGATGTGGAGAACGTAGAGAAGTTACGAAGAATGCGTGGTATCACGGTCTTGAATCGAATGGCGGAGCTAAAAGAGGTGGTGAAGAGTTATGGATAAGAAACCACGAGACTTCACGAGATGGACACGAGAAAATGATGCCGGATACAGGTTTATCCCTCCATTTAACCTTTAGAACATTTGTTGCAAAACGCAAATTGCGGCAGAGAAATTTCTTTCAACAAATTTGTGAGTAAAGGAAATAGCGCACTTTTTACTGACAAAATCAGTCACCTCGTCAACGATCTTTTGCGTATTTGCTCGTTTGCGTGCTTCGTTCAGCGGTTTCTCACCTTGTAGCTTTGGGCCACCTTCCTTCCAGCCCTCAGCAAAGTACCAATCTTTTCAATGAACAGGCTGAACACGAATACACCGGCAAATGCACCCTTTTTCACTTCGCCAGCTTTAATAGATTATCTCCTTGCTCTTTAGCACCCCTGCCAGCGATTATCACAGGGCGCTCTGCTTCTTCTATTAAACGCACTGTTGCATGGTTTTTATTTATGCGTTCAGTATATTAATTTTAATACATAATGGAAAAAATTATGGAAGTGGAAGAAATAATCAGGTTATTGAATGAAGATTTTGTGGGTGAAATAGAAGCTACACTGATATACGTGAGAAACGCCTTTATAATGGACCAGTGCGACTCGAGTAGAGTAACAGAAGATATTGCCATTGACGAGATGAGGCACATGAATTGGCTTGCTGATCTCATAGTGAAAAGAGGTGGAAAGCCAACAATGGGGCATAAAGAACTTGATTTCGGAGGTGATGACCTGAGAAGTCAATTAGAGAAGCAGATAGCGCTTGAAACGGAAGGTATCGAGAAGTACAAGCAGCAAATTGATGCGATAGATGATGCAGAAGTGGTAGGCGTCCTGAAACACATATTGGATGAGGAGAAACGGCACAGAAAAGAGTTCAGGATGCGGCTCGAACGGATAAATGAATAACCTTCTCACAGAAGGTGACTATTATGCAAAGTAGCGATAAGACGGAAATAAGGACTCCAAATGCTCTTATAGAAGAAAAAAGCCCATATCTACTCCAGCATGCCCACAATCCGGTTAAATGGTATCCCTGGGGAAAAGAGGCTTTTGCACATGCCAGAGAAGAGCATAAACCTATCTTTCTCAGTATTGGCTATTCCACGTGCCACTGGTGTCACGTAATGGCACGCGAATCCTTCGAGAACGAACAAACAGCCGAGCTTCTCAATACCAACTTCGTATGCATAAAAGTAGACCGAGAAGAGCGCCCGGACCTGGATGCAATCTACATGAAGGCGGTGCAGATGATGGCGGGCACTGGTGGCTGGCCCCTATCGGTTTTCCTTACGCCAGACCTGAAGCCGTTCTACGGTGGAACATATTTCCCACCTGAACCCGGGCATGGCTTACCAGCATTTAACGACGTCCTGCGGACGATTGTGAGCTTATGGCGTGATAACCGGGAGCAGATTGAGCAAAATTTCGAACAGATTACGAAACACCTGCGCAACTCATACCTGTACAAACCTCCGAGTGAGGAAATCTCACCCGACCTCCTTGATAATGCTTATGAGCAACTCGTTCTCCAGTTCGACTCTGAGTATGGCGGATTCGGCGCCGATGTGGCTGCATGGTCAGCAAAGAACCCGAAGTTTCCATTCCCCAGCTACCTCTCTTTCTTGCTCCGGTATTACCATAGAACACAAGAACAATACGCATTAAAAATGGTGACGAAGACCCTTTATGCGATGGCACGTGGAGGCATTTATGATCAACTGGGAGGTGGTTTTCATCGCTATTCTACCGGTAGGTACTGGCTGGTTCCTCATTTCGAGAAGATGCTATACGATAACGCACTCTTAGCCCAGGTTTATCTTTGGGCATATCAGGTTACAGGTGATACATTCTTTGCTCAGATTGCAACCGAGACGCTGGATTGGGTGCTGCGAGAGATGACCGATTTCAGCGGCGGGTTCTACTCTGCGATAGATGCGGATAGCGAAGAGATCGAGGGCGCGTTCTACGTATGGTCTCCCAGTGAGATAATATCGGTTCTTGGTGAAGAGCATGGCGAAGTCTTCTGCCGCTATTATGGAGTAACACCGCAAGGAAACTTTGAAGGCGGCAAAAGTGTACTTCATGTAGCTAATGACGAGGTCAACAAAGATACTGCCGATTTCATCAACATGAGCAAGCAGAAGCTTCTTGAAGTACGTAACCAACGGATACGACCAAAAACTGACGATAAGATTATCACTGGATGGAATAGTCTAATGATTTCAGCATTCGCCTTAGGCTACCAGGTATTGCGTGACAGACGCTTTCTTGACGCGGCAACTTCGGCAACTCAATTCATACTCATTAATCTCAGTAAAGAGGGGCAGTTATTTAGACGCTACCGAGCTGGTGAAGCTGCGATTACCGGAACTCTGGAAGATTACGCCTTTCTCATCGCGGCATTGCTCGACTTATACGAAGCCAGCTTCGATCCGAAATGGCTGCGTGAAGCGTTCCAACTGAATGATCGTGTGGTTGAGCTGTTCTGGGATAAAGCGAATGGTGGATTCTTCTTTAATCGTACTGGAGAAACAGAACTTCCGGCAGCTATAAAGGACGCATACGACGGCCCTATTCCTTCTGGCAATTCGATTGCCGCACAGAACCTGATTCGGCTTGCAGCACTGACAGACAACGAGGAACTGCGAATACTGGCTATGGATATTTTTCGGACTTTCGGTGCGCAATTAGAACAGAGCCCGTTAGAGCACACGCAGATGCTTTGTGCGCTCGATTTCTATCTCAGCAGTCCTATGCAAGTCGTAATAGCAAGTCAAAAGATAGAAGAAGCGCAGGCATTTACGGCCGAGATTAGCCGCCATTTTTTGCCCTATAAAGTCATTGCATTCACACGGTCTGGTGACGATGAACTTTTGGGTATGATACCCCCGATTAAAGATAAGGTGGCTGTTCAAGGTAAGCCAACCATGTATATCTGCGAAAACTACACTTGCAAAGCACCTATTACCGATCTGGACGATTTGAGGCGTGTGCTAG
>JAOZPO010000160.1 GCA_029932715.1 Halobacteria archaeon
CGAAATCGAAGGGGAAGAAGCGAAAAAGATAATTGAAGGAGTGCGGGGAACTAGTAAAGATGTCATGGGAATGCTACGAACTGAAATACAAAGCGAAATCGGCAGTTCATATAGGCTACGGCTCTCAACTCGGTATAGTGAGCAGAACTCGCTATTACATACCAGGTAAAACAATGTGGGGCGCTGTTACCGCGGTTCTGAGCAGGAGAATTATGGAGAGTTACGATGCAGAAATATACGGGAAAATGGGTGAGTTTGTCAAGCATCATTTGATTTTCAGCTATTTTTATCCCGTAAAAGGTGCTGACGTTTTATATCCAAACTATACAGAGGAGGGGTTTGGTTTTGGAAGCAAAGGGGAATGGGATTTCGTGATGAATAAAGAAGAATTTGAAAAAGAGTTCGTCACTTCTTACGTCTCGACAGCGTTAGATAAAACGTCGTTTTTTTAACTGAAGGCAGGAAAATAAATTATAGACACAGATTAACGCAGATTAACACCGATAGAGAGAGTAATGCCGTTAGCCCAGTCCAGCAAAAAAGGAAAAGATGACTGAGTATCCTTTGCTAAACCTTTTTGTTTTATGCTAACTCGAACATCCTCTCTATTGGCCTTCTCGCAGCCACGGCAATTTCACGTGGAACTACCACTTCATACTTATCTTTCTCTAATGCCTCTTCTATTTTCGGTAACGTAGACTTCTTCATCGCTTTGCAGAATGCCATATCAGAAACTGGGTAAAAAGTCTTATCCGGCATTTCTTTCTCAAGCATGTGGATTAACCCGACCTCATCAGCAACCAAAAATTCGGCGTCTCCCGCATTCTTGCAGAACTCTATTGTCCCGCTTGTTGATCCGAGATAATCCACGTAATTCTGGATCTCAGGACGGCACTCTGGATGTGCTACAACTTTTGCTTTCGGGTGTATCTCCTTTGCTTTCATCAAATCTTTTACGGTAATCTTGTGATGTACTGGGCATAGTCCATGTTCGGGAATGTCTATGATCTCTTTTGCTGTTCTTTTACTCACATAATACGATAAACCATGGTCGGGACCAAATAAGATAGGTGAACCACCATCCATCGTCTCTGCTATTTTTAGTGCATTACCTGCCGTGCAGACGCAATCGGCAAGTGCCTTTGTTTCTGTATCCGAGTTCATATATAGCAGAACATGGGCATCCGGATGTTCCCTCTTCGCCTTTATCAGTTCCTTCTTCTTTAATTGCCGCGCTAAGGGGCATATTGCATCCCGAGTCGGAGTGATAACCCTCTTATCAGGATTCAGTATTGCCGCTGCTTCTGCCATAAAATCAACGCTGCAAACAACTATAACATCTGTACTTGTCTCCATTGCTGCGCTTAAGAGCCCAAAAGAGCCACCAGTTACATCCGCTATATCTACAACTTCCGGTCGTTCGTAGTTATGTGCCAGTATAATTGCATTTTTCTCTCGCTTCAACCTTTCTATTCTTTCTACAATTCTCGCATTCATTTCACATATCACTGATTTTATAATTAAAACAAACTATATTTGAAGTTTACTAATTCAGAAACTTTCTTACTAATTAATTAGAAATAATTTTGTAACTGTGGTAAAGAATAATGAAATATACTGAAACTTCTGTTGAATACACATTCATATAGATTAATCTCAATTATCAGAAGTAAGAGGCAGCGTAAAGCAGACCGTGCAGCCCTTATTCGGTTCGGATTCTATCCAGATACAACCTTTGTGCACCTCGATTATCCGCTTCACAATAGCAAGTCCTGCTCCCGTCCCTTTACCATGTCTGTCCAGCCGATAAAAAAGCTCGAACACCTTCTCGTGCTGGCTCTTGTCTATCCCTATACCATTATCCCGCACAAAGAATACGGTCTCTTCGCCATCCATACGATAACCAATATCTATCTTTGGCTGTGACTGTTCACCCATATACCTTATACTGTTTGTTATAAGATTCACAAGCACTTCGGCTATTCTCATCCGGTCCACGTGAACAGTAGGGAAGCCATCAGCCACTGACACATTAACAGCCTTTGTTCTTAGCTGCTCGGATACTTGCTCCAGCGCGTCTTTAGCAATATCTGCGAACGAAGCATCTTCCGGCGGATTCGCTACACGACCGATACGAGAGAGTTGCAGTGTGCCGTCCAACAGGTGTTCCATCTTTTCTGCTTCTTCTGCTATACTTTTCAAATTGCTTTCCACGTTTTCTCTCTTATTCTCTTTCAAATCTTCTCGCACGACAGTAGCAAAACCCTGAATGGTCAGTAATGGCGCCCTGAGATCGTGAGAGACGGTATAGGAGAACCGTTCCAGCTCGGTGTTCTTCGCTTCCAGTTCTTTGAGCAAACGTTCCCGGTCTTCCTCTGCTCTTCTTAGTCTAAGTGCACTTTCTACCGTAGCGGGAAGAACTTTGAGGTAGTTATGCTCCGGGTCCTTTATCATATAATCATAAGCACCTGCTTTCATTGCTTTTACCGCTATCTCCTCATCGCCTGACCCGGTAACCACTATTATTGGCGCATACATCTTCAGGTCAAAGATGTCAAATGCGGTGCCATCGCCAAGTAGATAATCGGCAATTACGACATCGAATTCACGAGAATCCAGAATAGTCTTAGCTTCTGAAACGGAGCTGGCGATTGTATAATCATACGGAATATCATTTGCCTCGACAAACCGCCGGAATGCCATCTGGTCAATCTTGTCATCTTCTATCACCAGAATTCTCACTTTCCTCATGGCTCATATAGCGCTCCTCCGCAGCGCTTTGCACCCTCTCCTTTTTACGTAGCAATTTTGCCCGCTTTGCGCAGTAATAGAGATGAATAATAAATTACGTCATAAAAAAACTTTCGGTTTTTACACGTCTTTACAGCGTTGAATAACGCAAAAAAAGATTTACCTATCTTAATATTGGATTACATACCTTTAGTAATGATTTTTACAATTTATAGCAAATATAATTTTGAATTCTTGAAACGAAAATTAAAGTTATTCGAAAAATTAGTGCATGAACTAAATACTTATTGATTATTTATGTTGACTTGTACTTAACCGAACAC
>JAOZPO010000161.1 GCA_029932715.1 Halobacteria archaeon
AACAAACCTTTCTTTGAATATGTTTCGATCATTTGGATTTTTGGTTTTGGTATTGTTTAGGATTTTGGATTTGGGATTTATGATTTTTACTAATTGCATTCTGTTTTTACCTCCTAATCAGGATATGCTTTGTATGGAAAGCCTTCCGCCGACTTCTCCATACCAGTGACCAGTTGCTGGAATATCGAGAATGGCATGCCCAGTCCTAACAGATTACCATCCCACCCACCGACCGCTCTTGCACCGAGACAGAAGAAAGAGCCATTCAATTTTTGTTCCAGAAATGGCAGGGCGGTTAAGTCGGCGCATACACCTCTGATACCGATGGTGCTCATTTCAAAGCGGTTACCTGTGAGGAAATTATAGCCCTGAATAGCAAGCAGTGCCTGTTTTGGCTTCAATCCGAGAATCACCACGTCAGGCGAGGCGTCCAGTTTTTCCGCTTGATATGCCACCGCAGCATCCATAACATCCGGTTGAACCGCCGTCATTCCGGAAACCGCTTTTAGTGCCGCTCCCAGTGTTTCATAACGTCCCGTATCATCGCTGCCAAAGAGTGCGAATTGCATGTTCCCACTATCTTTGCAGGCATAGACCAGCCCGTTTGTGAAGTCTGCTGGCGAAGCAGGTTCACGCATCAAATCAGTGTATTTCCGCTTGCCGCTCAGTGCTTCTTTTTGATACCGGTCCACAAGACCAAGAGCAATAGCTGCCGCCGGGCAACCCACGTTCTCTTTATTTATTACTACTACCTCGTCGTTCATGGCTGCTATTCTAACCGCTTCACACCACGGAACGCCCTGATATTCTTCGGTCGCTCTCGTGCCATTCGGGACTACCTGCCCTTTTGGAACCAGTTTTACCCCGACTGGTCGGACCAACGTCTCCTGTTCGCCAAATGCGCGCGTAAATCGTTTACTCGTTTCTTTAAAGCTCATAACACTACCATTTTCCATTCTTTTCCTCACCTCTTGTTCCTATTTTCTCATTCGTAATTCGTAATTCGTAATTTTCCCGCCGTCCGCGAACGACAGGTCATAAGGCGGTTTCTCGCCCAGCCGCTCATAAGCCTCGTTCACTTCTCGTTTCAATTCTATCATCCTCATCTCCCGGTCAACCGCTAAATGATTGAATTGTTCAAGTCGAGTCAGGTATTGCTGCAACTTTTGCTCCGCTCGCTTGCGTTCCGTGATGTCTTCGCCTGAACTCAAGGAGGCAATAATCCTGCCATCATTATCACGCAATATGGTATCCTGCCATGCGATAATCCTCTCTTCACCGTTCTTTCTCACTATCGGATTCTCAAAATATTCCACATTTTGTATCTCTCCAGCCATCAACTGCTTGAAAACAGCTTTTACCTCGTCTCTATTTTCAGCCGGGATGAAAGTATCAAACCAGTTCTTGTCTATTATCTCCTCCTCTTTATACCCTAAAATCTTACACCCCTTTCTGTTTATCAGCTTGACTCTTTCTTCCGCATCAATCACCACGAGCATAACTCCCGCAACATCAAGATACTTCCGTGCTCTATCTCGTTCCTTTCGCAGTTCTTCCTCCATCCTCTTCTGTTCTGCAATGTCACGTGCCTGCTGCAAATTCTGCAAACCTAAAAGCGATAAGTCATCAGCAATAATAGCCATAAAATCAACGAGTTGCACAAATTTTGCCCCCGGCATTATTTTCAATTTCCTCGATGCCGATACAAGTTCGTCTTTATCCGCTCTTATTTCTCGTGCATAGCGGCTAACCTCTTCCGCATCAAGAGGCGCTGTCAATACCTGACCTATACCCCAATTTGCTATATGTTGCCCACCAATAATAATTGGAACTGCGCCATCCATTATTTGCTTGAAATTCTGGCATGGGTTCATCGCAGGCACGCCTTTCGCAACTTTTTCACCTAAAACGGCGTCAGACCGCATACAATTTTCAAGTCCTTTCTGTGTCGAACGAAGTAATAAGCAGAACTCACTAAAATTACTCGGTTTCGTTATCGGCTCGCCGGTGGGCGTGAACATGAGTGAAGCCACATCGTGGCATGATGCAAATTCGTCCTGCAATTCCTGCAATAAGCTGACGTCTATTATATCTGTAAGTGCGAGATTGCTTAATTCGCCTGATGGCTGAGTCAATGCGAGAATTCGGTGTTCAAGCGCTTCCTCTGCTCGCTTACGCTCGGTGATGTCAGTCAAGAAATTCAGCGTGGCAGGTCTACCCTCCCAGTTGATTAAGACCGCATTAATTTCCACCCACTTAACATTACCATCCTTGTCAATAATCCTGAATGGATAAACATTAAGGAATTTTTCTCCTTTTAACCGTCTGCGATGGCGTTCAACCACCATCTCCCGATCTTCAGGGTGGATAAGCTCAGCAAAAGGTTTTGAAGCTAATTCTTCCTGTGAATAACCACTGATCTCCATCGTTTTGCAATTGAAGAACTTAAACAGCCCATCCTGAACAACCAACACAGCTTCATTGGCGTTCTCCACCAGCAGGCGATATTTCTCTTCCGATTCACGTAGCTCTGCGTTCGCTCTTGCCAGTGTCTGAGCATTTGTTTTTATTACGCCGTCTTTGTGCATCAATTCGCTGCACAGCCGCACCGTCTCTGCTCTCGTGTATACCTCTTTATCTTCAAGCCCTGCCTCTTTTAGCTTTACTCTGATTAACTCCTCCGCAACTAACGCACCTGTACTCGGTGCAAAAGCTCCTATCAGCTCCGACTTCTTTATTTCCAGCACCATTTTCAATTACGAATTTCTTCTCTCGTCTCCTATCTCCCTTCTCATTACCATGGAATGACTAATCCAGTTGCTAATATTGCTGCCATTTTAATCAACTACATCTTAAAGGTTTGCAAATATTGATATTTAAAAGATGGGATGTCTGCAATTATTTTTTATAATATGTTCAGAATTAATTTACGATAGTTGAAATATTGCTGAACATACTGCCAACTTTTCTGCGCCCGGGTACTATCACTGAAAGTTGTAACTCGCAGAGCTCTTCACACGCAAATCAGGCGCGGGCATCCTGAAAGAGATGTA
>JAOZPO010000162.1 GCA_029932715.1 Halobacteria archaeon
AACGTGGTGAAAGCGGTAGTAGAGGAGATTGCACCGTTTGTTGCTGAAGATAAGATACTGATTTCGGTGGCTGCCGGTGTGCTAACGGAGACAATAGAGCGTTATCTCGGTGAAGAGAAGAAGTTAATCCGTGTAATGCCGAATGTAGGTGTGCGAGTGGGAGAATCAGTATCTGCAATATGCAGGGGTAAGTACGCAGGAGCGGAAGATGAAGACAGAGCAAAAGCGATTTTAAGCGTTATTGGTTCTGTTTATAGCGTAAGTGAGAACGACATAGACGTTATAACAGGCTTAAGTGGCAGCGGTATCGCATTCTTCGCTGCTGTGATAGAAGCAATGGCAGATGGCGGCGTGTATAAGGGACTGCAGCATGATCTGGCGCTGACTATTGCTGCTAAGACGGCGCTTGGAGCTGCGAAGATGGTGCTTGCCGGTGATACCCCGGGGGAGATACAGACAATGACTGCCTCTCCTGGTGGTACAACAATACGGGGGCTGTATGCACTGGAGACAGGAGGCGTAAAGGCGGCGATGATGAGGGCAGTGATAGACGCAACGGATCGTGCCGCAGAACTAAGCAGGATGGGGGGTAGAGATGAAGAATGATCTGCTTACACTGATAATAGAAGTGTTAAAAGAAGCGGGTTTTATCGTATCGAGCAGATGCAAAGCACGCAGTTTCGATTTAGCAGCCCGTAGAAACGATTTAACTTTGTTAGCAAAGATATTGTACAACATAGACGGATTCAACGAGGAAATGGCGAGGAGCATAAAACGAGTGGCATTTTGCCTGCTTGCTTCGCCAATCATTGTGGGGGAGCGAAGGGGGAGCTTATTTTTAGAAGACAATGTAGTGTATCAGAGATACGGCGTTCCTGCTATAAATACACATACACTGTATGATTATTTCAACGATATTGTAAATCCATGTGTTTATTCCGGTACAGGTGGCTTGTATGTCACTATAAACGGAGAAAGAGTGAAGATGGCGAGGCAGGAGAAAGAGTTGTCCTTAGGTGACATAGCCACGGAATTAGGCGTTTCTCGTAGGAGTGTTAGCAAATACGAGGAAAAAGATACGAGTACTACGATAGACATAGCATTAAAGCTTGAGGAGATTTTAGATATACCGTTAATAGAGCCCGTAGAGCTTCTTAAATCCATAATCGATCTACCACCAGAGATGTCAGAGGCGGGTATAGAAGAAGCAGCTTCGAGCATGGAGCGGTATATTCTGGGTATAATGGCAGAGATCGGTTTTGAGATATTTGCAACTGCACATGCACCTTTTAGTGCTGTTTCGCTATCGCGTGCAAAGAGTGATGATAGAAACTTGCGATTCCTTACTGGCATAAGTAAATATTCAGACCGGATGATAAAAAAAGCAGAGATACTCAGTAGTCTGTCACGGGTAACAGGAGCACGTTCGGTATTCGTGGTTAGTGGTAACGTCAAGCGAGTGCAAATAGATGACACTATATTGATGGCGAAAGATGACTTGAAGAAGATAAAGGACCCTGAAGAATTCACGTGTGTAGTAGAGGAGCAGCTGGAAGGTTAATATGGACAAAGTAGCTATTATATTGGGTTCGAGCAGCGATAAGCCGGTAGCGGAAAGAGCGGTGAATGTTCTGGAGGAGCATGAGGTGCCATACGAAGTGAAAGTGCTCTCTGCACATCGTGAACCAGAGGCAGTGGATAGATATTTAAAGGAAAGTTATGGTTCTGTGTCAGTAATAATAGCGATTGCCGGCTTATCTGCGGCGTTACCTGGTATGATAGCATCGAAGACAGAAAAGCCGGTTATTGGTGTGCCTGTGAGTGGTAAGCTGTTGGGCATGGATGCGTTACTTTCTATGGTGCAGATGCCTTCCGGTGTACCAGTCGGCGTAGTCGGCATAGATAACGGAGTAAACGCGGCATTACTCGCGTTGAGGATATTGAAGGTAGGTATGCCGGCACACGCAAAAAAAGGCAAAGCATAAGCAAAGAATCGAGAGCTAAGCAAGCGTTGCTGGATGTATGATTGGGTGGCGCAAAAAGAAGAAGACCTGGTACTGCTGTATCCTGGCAGTCGCCACTTATAGTTTTTGAAAGAGATAAAAACGATGAGATTCATGGATTTTTTCTGGTGGTATTTTTTGAGTCTTCATTAATTTTTTGCTCTATTAGAATCCTTTCTGCTTCTTCAAAACTGCATTTATACTTCTCCTGGATTGCTTTTGCTCCCGCAAGATACTTTTGCGATGTGTTCCTTCGTCCGTTCTTTCGTTTACCATTATTCCCATTTCCCGCTTTGCTATTTCCAGCAGGACCACGATGCCTACCCGATAGTTGCCGAACGAGAGCATTATAAACATCCACAAATTGGTATCTATTTGGAGTTAAATCCAGGGTTATTCCATGTCTTTCTCGCAGTTCACGTAATGAAACGCGTAATAATATCTTTTCATCACCCATTTTACTTAATATCTCAATCCTTTTACTGCATTTACTATGTTTCGTTCGATCACGGTTTTTTTTACTATCATTGAGAATTTATTTAAGCACATTCAAAAATTTACTTTATCAATATTTGAAATATTTTTGCGCTGTACCTGCGCGCAATATTGCCCAATATACATATAAAGGATTATAGACACAGTCGAATTTTCCAGGGAAATCACTAAATACATTTTAAAATCGTAAAGACTTTTTTCATGCAATGGGCAATGAAGACTACATTGCAAGAAGTGCGCAACTGGCTTTGCTATTAGAAGTATCTGCATATCCAAAGCCGGGTAACGTAGACAGAACGCACGACTTCGTGGATACGAGCTATATGCATTTCCTCGCTTCTTCTGTTGCCCTATACCCGGTTTTGCGTGCTGCTGCTACGCGAGAGAGAGGTGTGGGCGAACTGGTAAGAACGGGTGTGGAAGAGAGCGTTGAGTGGCAGCGTGGTGGGAACACGCACTTCGGTGCATTACTTCTGCTGGTTCCTCTGGTAATGTCTGCCGGGGCTTGCAAGAGTTATGCGCCAGACGAATTAAAAGAGAAATCAGAAGAGATT
>JAOZPO010000163.1 GCA_029932715.1 Halobacteria archaeon
GGGATTGTGATGCCAGTCAGTGGCGGATTCTAAAGTAGGGGCAAATACAGTGAGGTCATGCCTTTTCACCCATTCCCGTCCCACGAGTTCTGCATGTGCAGATATGCCACAGGTGACATTCCATCTGCTCATCATCGCTATTTTCATTTCTTTTCCTTAATCCACGCCCAGATACAATCGTAAATGCTTGCGTACGGTTATAGGCCATGAGATTGCTCTCCGGTATTGTTCCGTTCTATCGAGTACATACCGCTCAAATTCCTTATCAGTAAAAAGGCGAATAGCAGTTTGTGCAATTCCAGATACGTTACCCGGGAGAATAAGCAGTTCGTCAGAGATATTTTTGACCACCTCAAACTTCGGTACTCTATAAGCGATAACAGGTTTCTTTGCCCCTATCGCGAGATGAAGAGAACCAGAGGCAGACCGATCTTCATGATAGTGTGGATACACAACAACGTCGGATGCTCCGAATACATAGGGGATCTCCTCGTTTGAAATGAAGTTATCGGAAAATATAACGTTATCGGTAAGTTTATCTTTTTCAATCGTCTTTTTGAGTATTTGAACGTATTTTCTATCTTTTTCTGATGCGGTAGGTGCAAGACCACCGGCAATAAATAGATACACATCTTCGACTTCTTTCCTTACCTCATCAAGCGCTTCAAGCAAAATATCCAAACCTTTAATGGGATTGAGAAAGCCAAACGCAGTGATTATCCTGCCCTCTTCTGGTAATTGTAACCTCCTCCTCGAATCTTTCTTATCTGCATCACTGAGCGCGGTACCATGAGTGATAATATGAATCTTCTGTGATGGTATCCCGAGCCGCTCTAATATCGCTTTCTGCGAATCGAGATGAACAATAACCTCGTCGGCAAGCTCAGCGATTGTTTTAGCGCAATTCTCAGCCATCATCATCGTAGCTCCTCTATTAGAGAATTGGAGTGGTGTTATACAATGGATAGTGATGATACTTCTTTTTCTCTCTGCGTTCAATCTTTTAAGCAGCGTTGGCAGTCGGTCATCAAACTTATAAATGCCGAACTCATGCTGAATATGGACTATATCTGCGTCCTTCGTATTGCGGATGATTGGTTCTACATAATTCTCATTCCTATCCCAACAGGGAACCACCTCAAACTTGTCCTGCTTGACTGGCGACGCACCCTTCTCGGCAATCACCCTGATGTCCACTAAAGGACATACCTTCTGGATTGCCCGAATGACGTAATCCGTATACGTGGCAATGCCACACTGCTGAGGTATATAGGTCGAGACGTATGCGATTTTCATCTTTAGTATTCTCCATTTGCTATTTGCCTTCGGATATTCTCATAATTATGTAGTATTTTGCAGTCTTTTCTCCCGCTTTACTCTTCACAAGTTTCTTCTTCATTCACCGCCATTGCTCTCATCTCCTACTATAATATTATCCTCATAATAGATATACTCTGCACCGGCATAAATTGCAGCTTTTATCGGCAAGGTCTTAGAACAGATTTATACAGACTCAGCCCGTTCGGTTAAATGTATACTTTTTATATGTCTTATGGTTGGCTATACTTAACCGAACACACGTGTATATTTATCGTATTGGCACCTTAAAAATTCTTGAACATATACGAGATGAGAACAGGTTTTACTGATTCTGGAGAGAAAAAGTGGCATTCGATACCGGCAGAAGAGGTCTTGCAAGCACTCGGGACATCAGAAGAAGGGATCAGTCCTGCAGAGGCGAAATTAAGGCAAGAGCACTTCGGTACGAATGAAATAAGAGAAGGCAAGGGAATTTCTGCACCCCTGCTCTTTCTATCACAGTTCAAAAATGCTCTTATCCTTATACTTCTGGTTGCTACTGCAATATCCGCGGTATTAGGACACGTTATAGACGCAGCGGTCATATTCGCAGCGATTACTGTTTGCGTGATTTTAGGCTTCTTCTTTGAATATCGCTCGGAACAGGCGATTAAAGCGTTGAGGGAGATAGCTGCACCTACTGCCAGTGTTATAAGAGCAGGAGACGAGGTGGAGATACACGCTAAGGATATAGTTCCCGGCGATATTCTTGTGCTGCGGCCTGGCGACCGGGTAGCTGCAGATGCAAGGTTGTTTGAGGAAGCGAATTTGAAGATGGACGAGTCACCGCTAACAGGGGAATCGAAAGCGGTGAAAAAGGAAGTAGTGGCAGTTAATGATGATGTGGCAATTGCTGAGAGGGACGATATGGTCTATTCAGGGACAACGGTGACGTATGGCAGGGCAAAATGCGTGGTAACGGCAATCGGTATGCGAACAGAGCTCGGTAAGATAGCAAAGATGCTGACAGGGACAAAAGAGGAAGAAACGCCGTTGACAAAGCGAATAGGAGAAATCGGGCGATGGTTAAGTGCTGCGTATGTGGTTATCTGTATAACGATATTAGCGGTGGCGGTGCTTAAAGGATACGATTTCTTGAATATGCTTATATGGAGCATAAGCCTGGCAGTGGCGATAGTACCGGAAACGCTGCCGCTCATTATTACCGGCACGCTGGCGTTAGGTGTGCAGAAGATGGCGAGGAAGCGAGCGATAGTGCGGAGATTACCGGCTGTTGAAACCTTAGGCTGCATTACCACGATATGCACAGATAAAACAGGGACGCTGACAAAGAACGAAATGACAGTCCGCAGCATATATACGGGAGGAAAGTGTATAGAAGTTACAGGTGCAGGCTATACGCCCACGGGTGATTTTATCGAGCCGCAAAATGGTAATAAAATAGGGATGGATGCGAGTCTGGAATATGCGCTTCAAATCGCTGCACTGTGCAATGACTCACAATTGAGAAAGGAATCGGATGCCTATACAGTTAGCGGGGACCCAACAGAAGGTGCGTTAGTTGTTGTTGCAGCGAAAGCAGGATTAATCAAGGACGAGCTGGATAAGCGGTATCCAAGAACAGGCGAGATACCATTTGAACGTAAGAGGAAGCGGATGACCACAATTCATCTGGATTCGGTAGAAGGTAAAAAAGTGGCTTGCGTGAAGGGCGCACCTGAGG
>JAOZPO010000026.1 GCA_029932715.1 Halobacteria archaeon
ATTAAGTTTATCACAGAGCTGCTATTTTCATTCAGAGGATGCTAATCAACTTCTCCATCTTCTCCCTACATCCCTCCACCCCTTTGCTCTAAAATTCTGCTTTTGCAAGACCAGCACGAAAAAACCAAAAAGCTTTTTATAACCATTTAATATAAGAGATGAATAAGTACTAAAAAATGGTAAAAAAAGGGGCAATCTTGATAGCTTTTTTAGCTTTGGTATTATGTAACTGGGCGTTTGGCGCGATGACGCAAGCCGCTTTACCCGCAGCTATAAGTGTATCGCCTTCGCGCGTAGACACCACTCCATGGCAAACATTCACCGTAAATATAACTGTTGACCCAAAAGGTGAAGAGATACTCGGTGCTCAGTATGAGTTATACTTCAACCCCCGGATGTTGCAGGTGGATTCTCAGACTCAGGGTGGTTTCCTCTCTCAAGACGGCGCAAACACTATGGTAGTTGACAACTCATGGGATAATTCCATAGGAAGAACAAAATATGGCGAAGCGCGAATGGTTGGGTATGGCGTAAATAACTCTGGCACATTAGCATCAATTACGTTTAAAACGCGGTATATTGCTGGAAACAGTACCCTGGACCTGAAGAACGTGATATTAATTAATGCCTCTGAAGAAGAGTGTTCTAATATTGAAATCAATGATGGATTAATAGAAAATGAAATCACTCCCTCACCCTTCTCTGTCTGTGGATACGTTTTTTATGATGATGGCAGCGAATGCGACAATCCCACGGTTAAAATAACCAACTTGAATAATACCAATACTGAATGGACTGCTAATACGAAACCTGGTAGCAATTATTACCAGTGCAACCTCACAAAAGCTATTGATGTGAGTGACGAGGAGATATTGCTATTCAAGACGATGTCTCTGGAAGAAGAACAAACAGACTTCACATATCACGAGATAACACGAGCAGAGATAAACAACGGCGGAATTTTCAATTTCAATATATCTCTTGAACCCGTTCGCCACGACATAAACATCTCTACTGATTACTATCCACCAAGAGGAATAAAAATAGAAAGAAATGGCGCAGTTATACCGCAGGGGCAGAGTCTTACGGTTGGCAACCGCTATTCAATCAAATATAAAGTTGAAAACGATGGGAACGTTGATGTAAATGTGAATATAACGGTGAAAGTAGCAAATGAGAGTTGGGAAAGCATTTTAAATGATTACAATATGGCGATAAATGCGAGTACGAGTTATGAAGGCAATGATTCCTGGGACTCCTCTGGTGTTGCACCCGGCAGTTATAATATCATTGTGAATGCAAGCATCCCTGCGGATGAGCATCCGGAGAACAACGAGAGGCAGCGAGAAGTGAAACTTGAAATGCCTCCTGTGATGAGTGTTGACCCCCCTTACCAAAGAGTGTGCTGCGGGAGAAAGTTCACAGTCAACATAACCGTGGACCCAATGGATAATGAAATATGCGGTGCCGACTACATTTTATATTTCGACCCAAACGTACTGAATGCATTGTCGCAAACAAAAGGAACGTTTTTAGGCTATGATGGCACAGGAACAATTGTATATCGAAATAAAATAGATAACTCCATCGGAAAGACTGAGTATGGCGAATACATAGCAGGTGTGGGCAGTGTAACTACTCCCGGTGTGCTGGCAACCATCACGTTCGAAGCAATTGCACCCGGTGTGAGCTACCTGAACCTCAGTGGGGTTAAGCTGATCAACGATTCTTATCTCGAAATAAGTGCTTTAACCCTTAACGGGACGGTGGAAGCGGAAGCGCTGACATACGATGTCTTTGACACGTGTCTTGGAAGCTATCCAAGCATCCCTGGCACGCACCACGGCACAATAACACCGAATGTTACCGTACACAATGTATCCAAACTTTACACATATCCCTGCCCGGGCACGAGTGGGCATGCCGAATATGTTGCTTTTTATCATTCTAATGAGACGATAATAACTGAAGGGCGCTGGAATGGCTACGAAAGCGACTGGCATAATATCTCGTTTCAGGCATTCACGATGCACAAAAATCAGACTTATTACTATAAGATAAAGACTGGCTCCTATCCTCAGATTCATCACACCGATGAATTGGAAGCGGAAGAAGGAATGGGCACAATTAACTGTACTTCGTTCGTGGATGCAAATGGTAAGAGCCATAACAACTGGATACCCGCAATTCGACTTGAGGGAGGTTCAATATAAATGGATACTAAAAGGATTAAGATATTACTACTACTGGTGGCAATGGTGTTTTTGTGTTTTGTAATGCCCACTATGGTCGTGGCAACTGATCAATCGTTGAGTTCTTTTAACGACCCAAACGCATTAAGTAATGATACAAATGGGTACTCATCTTCTAAGACGCAAAATGCTATTATAAGTGTTCTACCTTCACGCATAGAAGCATCGCCGGGTGATACATTCACGATAGAAATTGAGATAGACCCAAAAGGCGCTGCGGAAATATACGGTGCGCAATACGATTTGTATTTCGAGTCGGATTTGCTTAGAGCAATCAAACAAACACCGGGTGAGTTCCTCACGCAGGATGGTGTAGATACGTTTGTTGTGGTGAACAGGATTAATAACGCCACCGGTAAACTGGAATATGCAGAATCGCGGTTGGGTGCAGACTGCGGGGTAACCACACCGGGTACATTGGCTGCGGTCACCTTTGAGGTTATCGGAGCAGCCGGTACGAGCGACCTGAAATTGAGCAATGTGATTTTAGCCAACCCGGAAGCTGAACCGGTTGAAACCCCGGTTAACAGCGGAACATGTATCATAGTTACGGATGCGCCTACACCTGCACCAACTTACATGGATATAACAGCCGCAGAGGCACATCAAAGGTTAAAAGATAAAGAATTAGAGAACCGACTCGCAGAATTGAACACCACGGAAAAAATCATCGTTTATTGTAAATCAGGCGGCAGAAGCAGCCGGGCAAGTGAGATACTCGTGCAGCATGACTTTGAGGGCATTTACAATTTGCTTGGAGACATAAATGCCTGGCAGCAGTTGCACTTGCCGATTGTTTTACCTGCGTCAGAGCGGGTATATGCGGATTTGCCTTATCGGATTAAACAGTATAGAGTACCTGATTCGATTAACCCTGCGGTTACTCCTAAACGCGTGGTGAACCTGAACAATCAATATAAACCTTATACGGTAAAGCGAGTGAAGAACGTTTCTGAATATTACTCATATCCCAGTCGGATAGTTATCCTAAGTACAGAAGAGTATCAAGCTCGCACTTAGATTATTATATCTTTAGGCAGGTTTTAAGAAGCAAATGAGTGAACAAGAGCATACACGGACAGGGGGCCAGCAAGTATCTGGAAGTAGACGTCTATCCTTTATTCGTCCTAAAGGACAGACTAAGAGATTTTTTGCTGTGATTAGCCTTTTCTTTCTCCTCTTCACGGTTACTGCACAAATCGGAACCCCCACGACAATAAGCGTTGAGCCGTTATACACACGAGTTCCGGCGGGTGAACCCTATACCCTTAACATAACCGTAGACCCCGAAGGTAACCAAGTATCAGGCTTGCAATATAGGTTATACTTTGATAGTACAGTAGCAAATGCAACGACACAAACCAACGGTACCTTTCTCAGTCAAGATGGTATCACTACACGTGTTCTTGAGAACAAAACCAATAACAGCATTGGCATGGTTAGTTATGCCGAATATCGAATAGGTGTGGATTATGGCGTAACCGGACCAGGTATAGCGGCAGCAATCGTTTTTGAGGCGATTAAACCTGGTATGAGCACCTTAATCATGACTGACGTCATACTAAGCGATCCCGATGCAATTTCTATCCCTACTACTATCCTGAATGGCTGGGTAGATGTTGTTCCATCCACACCTTCGCCATTCATAGTCTCCGGCTATGTGTTCTTTGAGAATGGCAGTGAGTGCCTCAATCCTGAAGTCACAATAACAAATCAGAATCTCTCAACAGACTGGACTGCTGAGGTAAGCGCGAGCAGTAACTATTATGAATATAATCTAACCCATCCATTTGAGGTGATGCCGGGCGATATACTACGATTCGATGCCCTGACTCGCGATAGACGCTATTTAAAATCAGCCACTCATACGGTAACCGAGGAAGAAATAGGAAACGAGCGGATGATATTTAATATTACACTACAACAACGAATAATACGTGATGTAAAGGTATCCACCGCTTACTATCCCGGAGAAAATGGTATAATGATATTGGACGCAGGAGGTGGAATTGTTACTCAGTTAGAGCTTGGGGAACTATACTATATCCGTTACGAGGTTGCAAACGAAGGCGAACAGGACGAGTTGGTTAACGTGACTGCGAAGATTTCTAATGCTGGTTGGAGTTCAAATATCGCAACTCATGATTGGTTTATCACATCTGGCAACTCCATTGTTGCTCCTCCACCTCCTATCGGCGACTGTCTGAATACTTCCGGGCTATCCGCAGATTATTACAATGTATCTGTAAAAGCAACCATTCAGGAAGACCATAACCCTGATTTCTATCCCGATAATAACGAAAGGATAAGACCTGTCCCCATAGGGGTAACGCCGACACCACCGCCAACACCCGATACAATCTCAATTGATTTGAACCTCGGGTGGAACCTTATTTCCGTGCCTCTGAACCTTATCAGTTGGGTACTTGGCGAAGAGGCAGCCGTTGGCGAGCCGTTGAACGTAACGCCGAAGAATAGTTTGACATCTATTTACCGGTATAACACATCTACGGCGCTATTCGAGAAATGCGACCATTTCGATGACTGGGGCTGGTGGCCTGCAACAGGGTCAGAGAGTTTTACAGAATTGGAACCTGGCAGGGGCTATTGGGTAATGGCAAAAAACGATTGTGATTTGACATTTACCGGAACTGAGGCTTATGATATAGATGTGACGCTGGCTACTGACTGGAATCTTATTGGCTGGTATTCTTTAGAAGAAGCGTTGTTGGGCGAAGAAGCAGTAGCCGGCAATCCGTTGGATGTGACACCAACGAACAGTTTAACCTCGATTTACAGGTATAATAGCTCGACAGAACTGTTCGAGAAATGTGACCATTTTGATGACTGGGGCTGGTGGCCTGCGACGGGTTCGGGAGGTTTTACAGAGCTGGAACCCGGCAGAGGTTATTGGGTAATGGCTGAGCATGCGTGTGTGTGGCGGCATGTAATTTGATAATTGTACTTACAGTTTAAGATGAACATATAACCTATATATAACACGAATTTTATACATGTGCTACATACATGTGCTATGTGTATAGGGAAGGAGGAGGAGGGGATAAAAAAGAAGGAGGGCAAAAAGAAAAAATGGATAAGAGGACGGCAATAGTTGCGACTGCAATGCTAATGGCTGCGATTTTAGTTGCGCCCGTGGCGGTATACGCGCAACAGATACCACATGGAATCAGCGGGATAGTATATATGTCAGACGGTGTAACAGAAGCACCATGGGACACGAGCTTTAGCGTGAACGACACGACAAGCGGATTTTTTATTGAGGGCACAACCGGCGTGGAACCGCACAGCGGCTGGTATTCCGTTTCTATAAACGGGACCGATGGGGACCTCATATTAATAAGAGCATGGAACGAAACGCACTACGGAGAAAGAGCAGTTAGTCTCGCGGGTGACATGACGGGGATTGATGTGACAATTGATAAAACTTTAGGTCCCGAGCCACCGGTAACTGTTTTCGACACAGGAGCACCCCGCAATCCATACCCAGCAATCGCCGGCACACACAATGGCACTTTAAAACCAAATGTAACGATTAATGTAACCTCGCTTTTCACGTATCCCTGCGCAGGCACCGGTGGGCATACGGAATATGCAAAGATATGGAACTCAACATCAAATGCAACGGCAAAATCGGTGGAAGGCTATAAAGAGGATTGGCACAACCTCTCGTTCTCCAAACCTTTTATACTCGTGGCTAACGAAACATACAATTACACAATTATAACCGGTTCATATCCGTTCATACAAAAGCATTGCAAACCGCAAACGGCTGGATTAACAGCACGGAGTTTATAGATGTCAATGGAAAAATTAAATATTGGATACCTGCGATAAGGTTATTTGTATATTACAACAAATAAGATTTATAAAATCAAATCAACCAAAAAGAGAGGAAAGGATGAAGATGATAGCAAAGATGAAAAAAAGGTATACGGCATCTGTTATAGCATTAGTCTTGTTTGCGTGCTTGCTTTTTTGCGCGCCTGCTCTCGCATGTTACAACTGGTATGGCTTCCCGATGCAAGGTGGGGAGCACCCGCAGTTTGGCAACGGCACGGTGGCAAACGGCACGGTGATTGGCGGCGTTTACTATGACGCCGGGCACGGTCAGACCGGTGAAGGACCGATTGATGTAGGACCGTACATACAAACTTTCAACGTGCCGGACTATGATAAAGTGCAGTTTGCACGCCTCTACGTTCTTCATGTCTGGGCTGGAACAGAGAGCCATCATGGATGGGTAAATACGAGCTTCAACGATCATAATTTAGGCAATATAACGCTTCTTGGCGCTGACGATATTGGCCCTGACTGTAATAAGAAAGTGTGGTCTTCTGGACACGGCGTATACGTCGTGCGGTATAATGTAACCAGTCTCGTTACAACGGGCACTAATAATGCAAGCGCAGTCACAGGCAAGTTAAAGGGTAATTTTGATGGTCGTATAACGGCAATCGGGCTGATTGTGGTATATGAGAAGAAGGGTATGAGCAAAACGCGATACTGGATTGTGCAGGGACATGATACACTAACCTACGCAACTTCCGGGCACCCTGCCAAAGACTACGGCTATGCCTATTTCAATGGCACGATAGAAGACCCGAATGAATGGAAAAGTGCTGTTTTTTATACCTTGTGGACAGTAGGAGATACCGGTGATACCGATACGCTGTGGTTCAATGGTGATGATAACATGCTTTGTGAAGGTTGTACGAACTACGAGCAGGGCCCTTATTTCGACTTTAAGAAAATCGAGGTGAAGAACGATACTGTTAATCTTCTGACCACAAGCGGTAACTATGCAAAGTACTGGCGTGATGGTGATCAGTATGTGCACTGGATGAATGCGGTCTTAGTGCTCGGCAAGGAATCGAAACCCGACCTTATAGTGGAGAAGATAGAAGAACCTGTGCTGCCCTATTATAACTACACGCTTGCCGTTGTTGAGAATCATACCTATAATGTCAATGCTACGGTCAAGAACATAGGCACAGGAGCTGCTAATAAGTCGAATGTAACACTGCATGCAGGTGGTACGCAGATAGATACGCAACAGGTCCCCAGCCTTGATGCCGGAGCAAGAAAAGAAGTGCGGTTTTCATGGACTCCTTCTGCATCTGGAAACTACACACTTAAAGTAACGGCAGATGCTACTAACCAGATAAACGAATCTGACGAGACGAACAATAACAGGTCTAAGTTTATAGATGTGCTTCCTGAAGTGGAAGCGGACCTCGTGATCTCACCGAATGATATAATATTCCTGCCGGCTTTCGCATGGCACACTGCAAATAATAAAACAATAATTCAGGTAGATGTAACAAATAATGGAACCAGAGACGCAAACAACTTTGATGTTCGTTTTTTCGTTGACGCAGCGGAAATAAATAATACTCAGCTATCCGTAGCGGCAAAAGCGGTTAAGGTGACTTCGTTTGTTTATGACGCACCCAAAGGAGGACCTTATGATGTAAAGCTCGTCCTCGACTCTGCGGATGAAACAGCGGAGTCTAATGAAAGCAACAATGAAGCTGCCAGACTATTAAAAGTGATAGAGATAAGAGTAAGGAGCACACACCACTATGGCGACACTACAATATACAATGCTATCGAATCGAACTGGACAGATGTAGAGATGTTTGATGTGATCAGGCTTGTGCCTGAGAATACGACGCCGTTGGATACGCTTAATAGTGTCGCTCATGTCAGGCCATTCTCTGCAAATCCCGTCTATGAAATTGACGGAATCGAGCAAGACCCTAAAGGTCCTATTTACTGGCGTCTCTATATGAATGGAAGGTACATGGCTGGTGATTATAGACAGTATAGCGAATACCCACTGCGTGACGGTGAAACAATGCACTGGGACTTCCAGAAACAGGTTGGTGCAACTGCAACTGCGAGTTTCACACCTCCAGCTACGGTGCAGAGCTATAATTACCCATATCCAGAGCCGTTCACACATGGATACTGGCATTCTGTCTGGAATACGACCATCATCTGTCCCAATGCATCCTCGGAATACATCCAAATAGCGCATAATATCCGCGACAAGCTTGTTTCAAGCGGCGTACCGGACGAGAGGATAGATATTGATACAGATGTTAATGTACTGGGAACAGAGAAGAAGAAAACAAATAATCTTATACTGCTCGGTACCTACACGGCAAATGACATAATAAATGAACTCAATCTTTACCACGAATACAGTGGAATGGTTGTTTTCTACCGTAACGGGAAGTTGATTAATGACTATGATAAAAGCGAATATGAACGTGGAAGCGTAGTACAGGCATTCGACAATCCTTACGATGACGGCTCTCCTGGTACAAACTATTCCTGGAACTTCCCGGGACCTGTGATATTCATGGCTTCCGGGTTGACGGACAGTGATGCAAAAGCTGCTGCGGAACTGCTCATCAACCGAACGGATGATCTGAACCGGTTCTGGGTAATAAAAACGCCATCAGCAGCAGTATCTTTCGATACTGGTTCCGGGCAATATCCGAGCATATCGGGTATCCACAAGGGTAATTTCACGCCTAAATACGACCTCGAAGTCCATGAAATATACACGTATCCATGCACAGGTACCGGGGGACACAGCGAGCGGGTTATAATCTATGACGGTGCAGCCGAACTAATAAATGCAAGCTGGGAGGGCTACCAGGGGGACTATCATAATATCTCGGTCTCGCCTTCTGTTATGCTGTCAGCAAAGCAGAACTACCGTTATGAGATAATAACGGGCTCGTATCCGCAGATAATTCACAATCAAACACTTACAAACGAATATGGAACAATCACATGTAGTGAGTTCATAGATGCGAATGGGAGAAGGTATGACGATTGGATTCCGGCAATCAAACTCTTTTAATTTTCGCATTTATATAGACAGTGATAAAATAAAACAAAATAGAAGGTAAAGCCGAAAAATGAAAAAGATAATTGCAGGGGTTTTGGTATCGCTACTTTTACTTGTCAGTTCAAGTGTAGTAGCATACGCAGAGCTTACTCCACCGCTCCCGGGTGTGCCAAGTTACGACATCAGTGCAGAGGAAGCGCATAAAATGCTTGCAGAAACACCAGGACAAATTATTCTGCTGGATGTTAGAACAGAAGGGGAATATAGTGCTGAGTCATAGGTGTTCGGTTAAGTACAAGTCAACATAAATAATGACCCATAAAATACTATAACAACGCATTTCCGACACGTATTTACACTGATTTTGCGTGAATCTGTATCAATAAAATACTTTTTGTATGTCTTTTCTTTTGGTTTTGTGTGCCATAAATACCTAACCGAACACACATGAGTGCTGAGTATATACCGGGCACTATAAACATACCAAAGAATGCATTAGAAAGTAGAATTGACGAATTGGACAAATCTAAAGCAATTATCGTGTATTGCAGATCCGGTGGTAGAAGTAGCGCAGCAAAAAATACACTTGCTCAATATGATTTCACAGTTTATAACATGCTTGGTGGAATAACAGCGTGGAAAGAGAAGTTCGATACTTCTACGTCAACGTCAACAGATGCAGAAATTCCTTCGCCCTCGGTATTGCCAGAGCACACGCCCGCTCCGTCACCTGCTACGTCGCTTGCGCTCACACCTCGAACGGCGCTATTTTTTATCCTTCTTGTTCGTATGCCGCCTCGTCTTCAGCAACCGCCTCATCCTCGGTTTGACACTCATAATATGCTAAAACACGTTGCACTCGCTTTTTATCCCAACCGGGTGGAAACTTATTTTCGCTCATTTTCTTTTCCTTCGCATACGTTTTCGGTAAGCTAACAATGCTTTTCCTAATAAATCATAAAATATCTTCTACTTCTTGCTCCGTTACACCATGCCGATAGATATGCGGGGCGTTTGTCCCGGAGTCTATATAAAACCGAAGTTTCAGTTTGCATTTTAGTCACTTTTTCAGCGTTTAGTTCTTTGCCACCGCCTCTCCCACAGGTACCCGGCATAAACGAAAGCAACAGCCACTGCTACCACTGCAAGCCGCATCAAAAACGCAAGCATCGAGAACTTTACCGTGCCACCACCGCCCTGCTCTTCACTACGAGCTACCGTGCCTTTCATCAACCGACCGGTAATCGTCTTTCCGGTTTCGCCACCCGTTACCGTTTTCCCCGCGGTACCTGCTGCTGTACCTGCACCAAGGCCTTCTCCTGTGCCTTCGCCAGGGCCAAGTCCCTCCGTCCACGCACTTACAGATGCACCTCCTCTTTTAAGTGGTGGCGGCAGTTTAGTCGTGACTTCAACTAGCTGAGTGTCATCGTTATTGTCTTCGTTCAATTCGCGTACTGCATTGCCGCAATCCACAGAGACGTTCAACCTCACAATCTGTCCAACAGCACGCGGTGTCCACGGTAAAGTCAACTGCACACGACCACCACCTTCTAACGATTCAACCGGCACCGTCCTTTCCGGCTCTCCATTCACCGAGAAGCAGACACTAAAATTCCTTGCTTCGCTTTTTCCTTGATTTTCTATATCCACAGTCATAGGCAGTCCTACTACCACGCTCTTCGGTATGTATGGTTTCACGAGGTCGGGTGGATATGTCACAGTAAGGATGGCATGAGCAACGCCCATCATCGTGCCTCTACTTTGTATCGCTGCATAATTTACCTTATCAAGTACGTTTACATATTCCCACCCTTCATGCACTTTCGTTAAAGCTATATCTCCTGCATTGACCTTCTTCCAGAACCCTATATCTTCATCTTCAGTGCGCCGTGGTATTTCCCGTCCATTAAAGTATAGTGCATCTGCTCTCCCTTTTGCTTTTAAATATAAATCGTCTTCACCATGTGTATTATAGGATACTAAAACCGTTTTTAGTGTTGCATTTGCCAACGAGGCATCAGTTACTCCTGTAAATTTAATCTTTCTTGTGCATTCGTCATAATCGAGACCTGTGGGGTGATAATTACTCCCTGCCATCATAACATCCCGATCTTCACCAATCCAGTATCTGGTAAGGGGTGCATTTTCATCTTCATATACTATCAGAAGAGCCATACCCGCTATTCCAAATTGATAATTCAGGGGACCACCACAATTCTTCCTTTCTGCTTTCGCCCAATTTCTTGCTTCCTCAGAGTGTTTATAATCATTTACAGGAATATCATAACAATAAGTTGCATAAGTCACATTAAAATCTGTTGCATCAGGAATATCAGAATATAAGTCTGTATCTGTAGGAGAAGATAGTTTATTGTCGTTGAAGTAGACAATCAACTGTGTTTC
>JAOZPO010000027.1:0-9057 GCA_029932715.1 Halobacteria archaeon
AGAGCGCCCGGCTCATAACCGGGCGGTCAAGGGTTCGAATCCCTTCGGGCCCATTCGTAAGGCATCAAATAAAAAAGCACGCCCCTGCTCTGACTTGAATAGTGGCAGGTCCCACTCTTGAACTACTTTATAGCGTGTAATTGTAACACACTCCGCAGTCTTTGGATTGTATCCCTCTTTATCATACTTCCGCTTTGCAATCAGAAAGCCTCTCCTTTGCCATTTCGGCGTTTCATTCAGGTTTATTCCCTTGCGAAATAGCATCTCGTGCACGTCCATTGCTTTCATCCCCCTCAGCCGTTCCTCAGCCTCTTTTTTACTTAATCCCGATTCTAACAACCCGTAATAGCCATAAGCATTGATATGGTTCCTCCATGCTTCCGCCTGCCGCTGCGCTAAATACTCTACGGCATCATCACCACCGCAAACTGGTATTACCCTTGCATCAAACGCAATGGCATCATTAAAATCCATGATAATTGTTAACGCACTTGAAATATAACTTGCAATCACAGAATCCAGCTTCTCTAACCTACCCCTAAATGGGACGGTCTCGAAGAGCAAATTAATCTCATCGGAGAAGCTATAAGCAATCACGGGATCAAACCCGCTATTCTCGAAGAAGAGCACCGTTGCTTCTGCCATACTCATTGCAAATCTCGTGTCGTATGGCTTCTTAAAATCGCTCTCACGCAACAGCCGCTTGAAATTCCTGCCGTCTACGCGTATTATCAAAGGCGGTTTGGCTTTTATTTCGGCGTATAGCTCCCTATCTGCCTGTTGAGCCCGCGTCTTCACTTCCTTCCTCTTCCTTTCCCTCCTCCTCTTCTTTAGCCCCTATCCTTCTTCGCACATGCTTTATCAATACTATGTCCCCGATAGCCATTACCCAGCGATATGGAATAATTATGCCCTTTTTATCGCCCACATCAAAGATGTTTGGATTTATATCCTGCACGGCAAGCCCTGATATTCGCTTCTCAGTTATGTTCACCTTTACATCCTCTATCTTACCGATATATGCCCCCTTATCCGTGTATACCTCCTGCCCATATAGCGAAGATAATTCTGTTTCCATAATGCTATTTATGAATTAAGTGGGTTATATAAACTTAACTGATTACAACGATACTATGCACACATCTATTAAAGTAGGTAAGCTCATCGGCATACCGATAAAGCTGCATTTCACTTTCCTATTCATATTGTTTATGTTTATTTTTGCGTTTGCTAATGGCTCTGCCACGGAATACCGTATCCCTTTGGGTGTGGGAGACCTCGGATTGCCTGCACTCTACCGCTATAGCCTATCAACAATAGCAGCGGTTCTATTCTTCTTCACCCTGTTACTCCATGAGATGGCGCATTCTTATGTTGCAATGAATTTCGGGACGAAGATACACAGTATTACGCTCTTCTTCTTTGGCGGCTTAGCTATGATGGAAGAGATACCAAAGAGTCCAGGGAAGGAATGGAGGATTGCAATTGCCGGACCCATAATGAGTTTTGCCATTGGTGCCTTGTTTTACCTGTTATATACAGGGCTAAATGCGTTGAATTTGCACTTTTACCACCCGATAGGGATTCTGATACTTGTTATCGCTTATTTCAATATCGTATTAGCAATCTTCAATTTAATACCTGCATTCCCTATGGACGGTGGGCGTATTTTTAGGGCTATTCTCGCAAAGCGAATGTCATTCATAAAGGCAACGAGGAGAGCGGTGCTGGTAGGGAAGATATTTGCGGGCGTGATGATAATAGTGGGGATTGCGAAAGCCGATCCGTTTACCTATATTCTAACTGGAGAATGGGGATATAACCTCTGGCTACCCATACTTGCTCTGTTCCTGTATATGGCTGCAGCGGAAGAGGAGAAAGCCACTACCACTTTTGCTACATTAGAAGGCTTAAAGGTGAAGAACGTCATGAGAACAGAAAGAATAAGCGTATCTGATGATATGCCACTTCTGATGCTGGTGAGAAAGATGCGGGAGGAGAAAACGCGTGAATATGCAGTAGTGAACGAAAGTGGTGATTTAAAAGGCTTTATAACGCTTGATGACATAAAGAAAATACCAGCCGAGCAGCGGCACTTCTTTAGTGTTTCTGACGCGATGTCACCTTTTGACAGTGTTGTAACTATTATATCAGAAGAAGAAGACGCATCAGAAGCGTTAAGAATGATGATGAAATGGCAATCGGATATTTTAGTGGTGAAAGGGGGCATGAGAGAAGAGTTAGTGGGTATTTTAACGAGAAATGACTTGGCGATTTATATAGAAATGCTGAAAGGGAGTGTGTAGGCATCACAATTGCCTTCTGTCATGCATCTATCTATAACCATCTTGCCTAATGGTCACCACCCCGCGATGCGATAAGCGCATTTTATCGTACCAGAGATACCGATGACCCTTATACCTACCTTTGCTCCGCCTACCGAATGAACACAAGCTAATGCAGCTCTCAGCTCGTCAACTTTCCTGTGTGTGCATCTTACCATCCCTATACCTGTTTTATCATACTTTATCAGCCATGGTTTAATTTCGCTTGTGCCTACGTCGCCATATAACGAATAAACCGATTCCCATATAGCATTCAGCAATTTGTACTTATCCACCGCTATCTCGCTCAGCACATTAAACACGAGATACCTTCTCCTATCTCTCATAACAGCTCCACTTCACGCTCCTTATCCCACCTCTTCTCCAGTATGCTCAGCGGGACATCGCGCAATGCCGCTACCGCTTCCTCTCTTCGCATGCCAAATAGAGCAGCAACCGCAATCATCTCTCTCGGCGCCCGTAAACCGTATATAGAACAGGCATTACTGGTTAAAATCGGCATTGCTCTATATTTCCTCACGAGTTTTAAATTGTCGTGCATTCGAGTGAGGATTCGAGTTCTATCGCCTCTCCTGTTGTTTATTATTGCATTCATGTTAAATTCGATTGCAATACCATTCTCAGCGGCATATCGTACCAATACACGATTCAATGTCCCTTCGCCTTTTTCACCGCATGGATGCGCTAATATGTCTATTCTATTGTCTTTTAATGCCGCTAAATTTATCCTCTCGTCACCACCATGAACCGCTATTAATTGCACTTTACTGCTGTAGTAATGCTTTATTCTTCTGTTCAATTCAGATTCTGATTTCGTCCTTATCTCTACGCCCGTGTAAATAGAATGTGTTTTCTCTTGTCGCTCTCCCGCCCCCATACAATCATCGTGGTTAGTTATTGCTATGCCTGTATATCCGTAATTTCTCGCAGTTCGCAGCATTACCTCCGCTGGTACGTCTGTCTCCGGATACGCATGCACGTTGAGGTCAAAGAAAATGGGCATTGAGTTAATGATATTTATTGTATATTCATAAAAATGAAAGGCAAAACATGTAAATGAATGTGATAGAGCATGAAAGAAGAGCGAAAAGAAGGAGAGATACTGAAGATACTGGAAGAGGATGCGAGGACAAGTGATAGTGAGATAGCGAGGATGATAGGGGTAGATGAGGAAGAAGTCAGAAGCACCATTTCGGAATTGGAGAAGCAGGGAATAATAATAAAATACAAAGCACTGATAAACTACGAAAAAGCGGGTATGAAAGCAGTGCAAGCGCTGATAGAGCTGAACCTCAGCCCAGAGCGTAGTACCGGCTATGATTCCGTTGCCGAACGCATTTCAAAGTTCTCAGAAGTGAAGTCAGTGCGACTGGTTTCAGGCGAGTATGACCTCTTAGTGCGTGTGGAGGGTGAGACGATGCGCGAGGTTGCGTATTTCGTGGCGGAAAAGATAGCGCCTCTTGAGCAGGTTCGTAACACGGTAACGCATTTTTTATTGAAGACATATAAAGAGAATGGCGAGATATACGAAGAGGAGGAGAAGGGGAAAAGGTTGGCGGTAACGTTATAAATAACTATGACACTAATAGCAGATAGGGTAGGGCAAATAAAAAGTTCAGGTATAAGGGAATTCTTTGACATTGCGCAGCGTATGGAAGATGCGATTTCGCTTGGTGTTGGAGAGCCTGATTTCGTGACGCCCTGGAGCATTCGGGAAGCGTGCATATTCTCATTGGAAAAGGGTTATACGTCATACACGAGCAATTGGGGTCTGCTGGAGTTGCGGGAGATGCTTTCTGAGAAGTTGCATCATGATGATTCCGTGTATTATGACCCTGAAGGTGAGCTACTTATAACCACAGGCGTGAGTGAAGCATTTGACCTCGCACTTCGTGCTATTATCAATCCAGGCGATGAAGTAATAATCCACGAGCCCTCTTACGTGAGTTACAAGCCCTGTGCACTATTCGCAGGTGGTATACCGGTAAGCATAGAAACAGAAGTAGGAGACGAATTCAAGCTGAGGGCTGATAGAATAGAGGATAAAATAACAGAAAAGACCAAAGCGATTGTTCTGAACTATCCCAACAATCCTACGGGAGCCACGTTAACGAAAAAAGACCTTGAACAGATAGCTGATGTAGCAAACGAGCACGATCTGCTCGTTATTTCTGATGAAATCTATGGTAAGCTGACTTATGATGGCGAGCATACCTGCTTTTCCACGCTAAATGGTATGAAGGAGCGGACGATACTGCTTAATGGCTTTTCAAAGGCGTATGCAATGACCGGCTGGAGGATAGGCTACGCTGCTGGTAATAAAGACATAATAGAAGCGATGATGAAGATACATCAATATACAATGCTTTGTACACCGATAACGGCACAGATGGCGGCGGTGGAAGCGTTGAGGTGTGATGACGAGACGGCGGAGATGGTGTACGAATACAATAGAAGAAGGCGGTTAATGGTAGAAGGGCTGCGGGAGCTGGGTTTGAGTTGTTTTGAGCCGAAAGGTGCGTTTTATACGTTCCCATCTATTGCAAATACGGGTCTCACGTCTGCGGAATTTGCGAAGCGATTGCTGTTTGAGCATAAGGTAGTGGTAATACCTGGCAGTGTATTTGGTGACTGCGGTGAGGGGTTCATCAGGTGTTCTTATGCGGTGTCGCAGTATGAGCTAAAAGAGGCTCTTAATAGGCTGGGGCGTTTTTTGGTGACTTGTGGTGTGAAATGAGTTACGCATTCAACACACTCACCTAAACATCCGTGATGGCGATTGCTGCTGCTCATTAATCCAATCTTCAATCATTTCCGCTTCCTCATATAAAGGCTCTAAGTCTATCCCAACTTTTGGTAGTAGCCTGGCAATCACTTCTAACACTTTTGCCGCCGCAATGGTATCCGGCATTCCGTTATTCATCTGTGATTCTGCTAATAAACAAATCACGTCGAAATTCGCTCGCATACCACTATTCAGCAGCATTGCAGGTATGCCAGTCAGATAACCAGTCTTCAACTGCCTGATTTCCATCTTTTCCAGGTCTCTTCTTGCACGGTCAACGCTACCAACACCAAACATCTTGTGCTCTTTATGCGCCCTGCCTTCTTCTGGTACTGTGAGTGCTCCAGTTGCAATTATCCGCTTACATTCGTTTTCCGCAGCCCACGCCAGTATTGTATTTGCTATATAGCGCACAAGCTGCTGCCCTGGTGTGAATTCGGACAAGAACACTACTATGTTCTTATCTCCATCGGCAAATATCCCTGCAGGGTATTTCGGCTTTGATCCATAGATCAGAGAGATAGCAGGGAAATCATCAGAGTCCAGAATGCTGATCTGATCGAGATCCAGGCTGTTAATGAGGTAATTTGCCACTATGGAACTTATCATGCTCGCGCTTGAGAAGCCATCTATTACCGTCGCACCGTTAAGCTTCAGATCTCTAAGTTTATAAATGTCTATGTTCATTGTCCTTTTTCTTCCTTTGACCTCCAGAATAAGTTATTTCAAGGTGCATTTAAGTTCTATTATCTATGTCAGTATTATAATCAATAGTTGCTACAGAATTTGTGATATATTATAATATTAATTATAGGATTGTAAATTGTTCTTATAGTTACAATTACTCCTTCACCATCTCCATGAACTCTTCTTCTCCTATCACCCGTACACCAAGCTTCTTCGCATTCACCAATTTAGAGCCCGCTTCTTCGCCTGCTATTACATAATCCGTCTTCTTTGACACGCTCGATGTTACTTTACCCCCTAACCGCTCCACCATGCTCTTCGCTTGCTCTCGCGGCATGGAAATCCGGCCGCTAAAAACAAACGTCTTATCAGCAAGAACCTGCCCGCCTTCTGATACTTTCTTCTTCTTCTCGTACCACACGCCCGCTCTTTCCAGCTTCTCTATCAATTCTCTTGTACTATCCTGCGCGAAGAACAGAAGAACACTCTTCGCCACCTCAGGTCCTATTCCCGGGATGCGTACCAAATCTTCATAGCTCGCTCTACTCAACGCATCCAGATCACTAAATTCATCTGCGAGCAGAGACGCAGTATACGTTCCCACGTGTCTTATCCCCAGAGCGAGAATGAGCCGTGAAAAGTTTGTTTGTTTGCTCTTTTCGATAGCATTTAATATGTTCCGTGCCGATTGCTCACCCATACGGTCCAGCTTTAATAAGTCACTTTTCGTTAAGAAGAACAAATCCGCAGCATCAGAAACCATTTGTTTAGACACTAACTGCTCTATTACTTTCTCACCCAGGCCTTCTATGTCCATTGCGCGTAACGAAGCGAAATGTACTATCCGCTCCTTCAACTGCGCACTGCATGATACCCCTATACACCGCACAATCGGCCCCTCTTTCAATACCTCCGCGCCACAGACAGGACACCTATCGGGCATCTTGAATTCCTTCTCCGCACCAGTCCGTTTCGATTTTATCACGCTCACTACTTCTGGTATAACATCGCCCGCCCTTTCCACAACTACTGTATCACCAATCCTGACATCCTTCCTCAGCAGCTCATCTTCGTTGTGCAGTGTCGCCCGGCTTACTGTTACACCTCCTATCTGCACCGGCTCTAATAGTGCAACGGGTGTTAAAGCTCCTGTGCGCCCCACCTGCACCATTATATCCTTTACCCGCGTGAACTCCTCCCTCGCCGGGAACTTATATGCAACCGCCCACCTCGGGCTACGCGAAATCGTTCCCAGCCTGTCTTGCTGCTCTATGCTATTTACCTTCACCACTATCCCGTCAATCTCGTAATCAAGCTCGTCTCTCCTCTCCTGCACTTCTTCATGATATTTGATCACATCATCAATCCCCTTAAAACGCCTTACCAATGGACTTACCTTAAATCCTATATCCCGCAGATAATCCAGTATTTCCCAATGTGTCGAAAAGTCTTTACCTTCTACTCTGCCAAGCCCATAGGTGAAGAAATCAAGTGGCCGGGATGCGGTAACGCGGGGGTCAAGCTGCCTTACAGAGCCAGCCGCGGCATTCCTCGGATTTGCAAACATTTTCATAGCTCTTTTACCTAACTCAGCATTCAGCGCTTTGAACTTACCCACTGACATGAATACTTCACCCCGTACTTCCAGTAAAGGCAATGGCGGGTCATCAGAAAGAATCCGCAGTGGTATCGTCTTTATCGTCCTCAAATTCTGCGTTATATCCTCACCCGTTCTTCCGTCTCCTCTCGTGCTGCCCGCGCTGAATACGCCGTTCTCGTACACCAGTTCTATAGCCAGCCCATCTATCTTTGGCTCCACCACATACTCTATCTCCCACTCAAGAGCCTTTCTTACCCGCGCGTCAAATTCTCGCACATCGCTCTCCTCGGTAACGCTGTTCAAACTCAGCATCGGTATGCCGTGCTCGTAAGCACCGAATTGCTTCAGAGGCTTCGCACCCACCCGTTGCGTAGGAGAATCCAGTGTAATCAACTGAGGATGTTTCGCTTCTAACTCCTCTAATTCGCTAAACAGCCGGTCATATTCCGCATCAGAAATCTCCGGCTCATCCAGCACATAATATCTATAATTGTGATAGTGTATCTTCTTCCTCAGTTCCTCTACACGATCCTTTAACGTCTGGTTCATCTCACCATAGATATATGGTAGCGCAAAAAGAGATAAAAATAATATGAATAAGGAAGATAGGAAATAGAAGAGAGGATAATGACATGACAGAAGAAGCGGAAGATAAAGAGGCGAATGTAGATACACTAATACCTGGTCCCGATTACTTAGCAAGTGGTGTTCATATAGGAACGCAGCAAAAGACCGGTGATATGAAGAGATTCATCTACCAGACGAGACCAGATGGGTTATACCTGTTAGGCATAGAGATAATGGATGAGAGACTGAGGATAGCGGCGCGATTTTTAGCGGGCTACGAGCCTTCCTCTATATTGGTTGTATCAGCGCGAGAATATGGACATTACCCTGTGACCATGTTCGCAGAGGTGACGGACGCGAACTCGATAGTCGGACGGTTTATACCCGGGACTTTGACAAATCAGGGCTGTGAGTACTTCGTTGAACCTTCTATCCTTCTATTGACCGACCCCCTTACGGATGCACAGGCATTGCAGGAGGGTGTAAGTACGGGCATACCCATAGTGGCGTTATGTGATACGAACAATTCCACATCTAATGTAGATCTGGTCATCCCCACGAATAATCATGGAAGGAAAGCACTTACTACTATTTACTGGCTGCTTGCAAAGGAGCTGTTACGAGAGCGACATCGTAAAGCGGGGAAAGATGAGGCTGATTTTACTTTCGATTACGTAGTGGATGATTTTGAGGCTGAGCTATAATTGGTATAGTTCTATCTATCGTAGGTGAGTGAAGGAAATGAGAAGGGCATCAGTAGCGGGTACTTTTTACGAAGCGGAAAAGAGCACATTGGAAGAGCAACTGGAAGATTGTTTCGCAGGTGTAACAAGAGCAGGAAATGATAATGTTCTCGGCGCGGTAGTACCACATGCAGGGTACATGTATTCGGGCAGCGTTGCTGCGCATGTCTATGCCAAACTGCCAGATGCTGATACGTTCGTCATTATCGGTCCCAATCATCAAGGTATTGGCTCCCTTATTGCCGTTTCTTTGGATATATGGGAGACGCCGTTAGGGAATGTGGAAGTAGACAATACCTTTGTAGGTATGCTGTCAAAACGGATTATTGT
>JAOZPO010000027.1:9067-11397 GCA_029932715.1 Halobacteria archaeon
ACGTGGATGAAACTGCGCACAGGTACGAGCACTCCATAGAAGTTCAGCTACCTTTTCTTCAGTTCCTATTCGATAATAATTTCCTCTTCGTTCCTATTTGTATGAGCTTAAGCGATGAAGAAACAGCGAAAGACGTAGGGGAAGACCTGGCTAACGCTATCTCTAAATTAGATCATAAAAAGGTGGTTATGATTGCATCTTCGGATTTTACGCATTATGAACCTGATGGGATAGCAAGAGACAAGGATGGATACGTGATAGAAGCGATAACCGAGCTGGATGTCGCGAAATTCTATAATCGAATCTATGAACGATACTCGTCAGCATGTGGTGTAGGTCCGATAGCAGCAGTGATGCATGCAGCGAAGAAACTTGGTGCGAGCAGTGGTAAGCGGCTAAAATACGCAACGAGTGGGGACGTCACGGGTGATAGATCGGCTGTAGTTGGGTATGGAGGCATCATAATCTTTTGAGTTCTTGTTCTGTCCCGATACAATGCAATTGCAAAGTGAAAGGCTGAATCGCGTATTCTTCAAAGAGTTACTGGCAAGTGACTTCTTCTCCATAAATAGTGTCCTGGTAACACCTACGTGCGCGAGATGCAGCAGGCTCTTTGGGATCGGAGAGCTAAAAAAGGAAGAGAGAAGGGGGAATATAACGAACTTAAAAATAAGCGATAGCACCGCGACGCTTAATATCTATACGAATAAAACCATTCGACTGCAGGAACCAGAGAAGGACTTCATGGCTTTTGTCGGTAAGCTGCATGTACGTGCTGATAAGGGCAGAGGCTTCATCATATTAGTTGAAGAGGCAGCCGCGGTAAATGAAGAGGCAAGAAATAACTGGATATTAACAACCGCAAAGAGGACAATGGAAAGGATAGAGCAGCTTCGACGTTTAGAAAAGAACGCATTAGCAAAGAAACATTGGGCGAGGGAAGCGATAGAGCACTATGCGATTGATGATGATAGACTGGATGCCCTGGCAGATATGGCAATAAACGCAGTGAGGAACGTGTTGCTGTATTACAGTAAAACGGCAGGTGAAATAATTTTAGAAGTGCTGGAAGCAGCAGATAAGAACGGTATGAAACGTGAGAAGTTAACGACTGAATTGGAGAAGAAAGGGTTGACGGGAGAAAGTATAGAGGAAGCATTAGAGTACTTAATAGCGGAAGGGATCTGCTATGAACCCGAGGTTGGGATTGTGAGGGTGGTGGAACAGTAAGTGTATTATAAATTTTGGTATCGCTATATTCAGTTAGATATACAGTTAAGGAGCTAAGGAATGGAAACATTTGAAAAAGGTAAATGGATGCAATTGCCGAGAGATGTATTGTTCGGTCATAACGCCCTGGAGGAAATAGACACAGTGTGTAAGCATTTAGGAGTAGAAAAAGCGGCTACTATCGTTACAGGTGCGCGTAACACAAGGAAGATAGCAGGTGAGAAAGTGCGTGAGCTTTTAGCAGATGCTAGCTACGAAGTCCAGTTGGTGGAGGTGGAAACGATAAGTAGAGAAACAATAGAGCAGGTGAAAGAAGCAGCAATAGGGGCGAAATTCATGCTCGGCGTTGGTGGTGGCACGGTGATAGATACGGGTAAGATAGCCTCTTTTAAAATGGCTATCCCTTTCATCTCTGTCCCTACTATTGCATCTCACGATGGGATAGCGTCGTCACGTGCTTCGGTAAAGGATCCGAAAGGCGGCAGTCCTGTTTCCATACAGACCCACGCACCTCTTGCTATTGTCGCGGATACAAAGATAATATCCTCAGCTCCTTACCGGTTTACCGCTGCTGGTTGTGGTGACATAATCGCTAATTATACCGCGGTACGCGATTGGCGGCTCGCACGACGGTTGCGAAATGCAGAGTTCAGCAGTTACGCAGCCGCTCTTTCTGAGATGACCGCGGATATGATGATACAGAATGCGAAGGCGATGCGTAAAAATGACGAAAGAACGGCATGGACTGTGGTAAAGGCGCTGGTCTCCAGTGGTGTTGCAATAAGCATTGCGGGATCATCAGCTCCTGCATCCGGTTCTGAGCATAAATTCAGTCATGCGCTGGATATGATTGCTGATAAACCCGCATTGCACGGTGAGCAGTGTGGAGTGGGGACAATAATGATGACATACCTGTACGGGGATGATTGGCAGCGGATTCGGGAAGTGCTAAAAGAGGTTGGCGCGCCTACAACAGCAAAGGATTTGGGTATAAAAGCGGAATACATAATAGATGCACTAACTTCAGCACACACGATAAACCCTAACAGATACACAATATTGGGTGAATCGGGACTCACACGAGAAGCAGCAGAAAAACT
>JAOZPO010000164.1 GCA_029932715.1 Halobacteria archaeon
AGACTTGAGACTTCAGGTGCAGTGATAACACATGACGAGATAAGGGGATTGCTGCTGATTGACGGGATTATAGGTCTGGCAGAGGTAATGAACTACGGCGGTGTCATAGCGAAAGAGGAAGAGATATGGAATAAGATAGAAGTAGCGCAGGGCTTGAAAATGCCAATTGATGGTCATGCGCCGCTACTCAGCGGTAAAGAATTAAACGCTTATGCCTTAAGTGGTGCCGGCTCAGATCACGAGAGCACGTCTTATGAAGAAGCGCAGGAGAAGCTCCGGCTGGGTTTGCGGCTTATGGTAAGGGAAGGTTCGGTGGCAAAGAATCTGGAAGACATCGTACCATTGTTGAAAACCGTAGATACAGGTCATTGCATGCTTGTCACTGACGGTGACCGCACACCACGCGATTTGAATGATGATGGTTATCTGGACTATGTTTTGAGGAGGGCCATTGAAGAGGGCATAGACCCTGTAAAAGCGGTACAGATGTGCACGGTAAATACCGCGGAATGGTTCAAACTTGATAATATTATAGGCAGCATTTCGCCCGGTAAAATCGCGGACATCGTGCTGCTAAAGCATTTGGAGAAGTTTGAAGTGGATAGCGTGATAGTGAACGGAAATACGGATTTCGCTTCTCCCTTTGAATATAAGTTTAATTATCCTCAGTATGGCAAAAGTGTAAGGATAAAGCAGGTGAAACCTGATGATTTTGCGATACCGCAAGTAGGGCAGAAAAAAGCGAGAATAATCGGTTTGATAAAAGGGGAACTACTGACTGAGGAATTCGTGGCAGAGATAAGCGGCATTGACATCGCACGGGATATATTGAAAATCGCTGTTGTCGAGCGGCATCATTACTCAGGTAATATCGGTCTGGGCTTTGTAAAAGGGTTTGGCTTGAAGGGTGGTGCACTCGCTTCTACTATCGCTCACGACTCGCATAATATCGTTGTTATTGGTACAAACGAGGCGGATATGGCTTTCGCGTGTAACCGCTTGAAGGCGATAGGCGGGGGAATTGTTCTGTGCTGCGGAAGGGAGGTGACTTGCGAGTTGGAACTGCCTATTGCTGGGCTTATGAGCGATAAAGGGCTGGATTATGTAATAAAGAAACAAAAAGAGCTGGAAACTAACATTTCTGAGTGCGGTTGTAAACTGCAAACGCCTTCTATTACTATGTCCTTCCTCGCTTTGCCTGTGATACCGAAGTTGAAGATAACGGATAAGGGGTTGGTGGATGTGGAGCGGCGGGAGATAGTGGATATATTCTTATAAATGCGTACTATACTCCCGAATTATATCTTTCAACTCTTCATAACCCGAATATGCCTTACACACAACACCCGCTTTACCGCGTATATACGCAGAAATCTGCATAACTACAGTTACTACATTAGTACACTATGGTGCAGAAAGTAGAACTCATATCGCCAGTCGGAACCAGTAAATCACTCAAGTCCGCCGTGGAAAACGGTGCGGATGCCGTATATTTCGGCGTGGACAGGTACAATGCACGAAGACGTACTGCGAATTTCACCATAGCGGCACTAAGGCAAGCAGTCGAATACGCGCATGATAACGGTGTAAAAGTTTATATCACCTTTAATATCCTGATAAAGAACCAGGAACTCCGTGAGTTCTTTGATAATATCTCCGATGCCTATTCTCAGGGCATAGACGGCATAATAATACAGCACATATCGTTTACACACATGCTCAAGGATACGTTCCCTGACTTGAGAATCCATATATCCACGCAGGCTGGCATAACCAACACATACTACGCGGACTTCCTTTCCTGTGCAGACAGGGTTACGCTTCCTCGTGAGTTTTCGCTCGCTCAGGTGCGTGATTTTGTCCTGAAGTCCAGGTTAGATACAGAAGTATTCGTACACGGCGCGCTTTGTTTCTGTTATAGTGGCCAGTGCCTCTTCTCCAGCTTCTTAGGTGGCAGGAGCGGAAACCGAGGGATATGCGCACAACCATGCAGGAAGAGATATAATAGCAGTTACCTGTTGAGTACGAAGGACTTATGCCTTGCCAGACGTATACCTGAAATAATAGAAGCTGGTGTTAGTGCGTTAAAGATAGAGGGCAGACTCCGCAGTACACGTTATACCGCACTGGCAACACGGGTTTATCGCCTATCCATTGATTCATATTACAATGGTGATTTCTGCATACCCGAGAGAGAACTAAAAGACCTTGCGCTTGTTTTCAATCGTGGATTCACTGAAGGCTACATGTTCGGGGCATTGGATATTAGATCCTGTGACAGCCCGAAGAACCGCGGCGTCTTTCTGGGTGTTATTGCAGAAGATACAACGCTCACGCTGTGCGAATGCCTGTCCATAGGTGACGGAGTTGGTATCTGGACTAAAGACGGTATTGATGGTGCAGTTATAAAGGTAATAGAAAAAGGCGGTACATCTGTTGCTTCTGCTGATACCGGTGATACAATAAAACTGTTTATCCGAGCAGAAGAAGGTGATAGAATCTACAAGACTTCATCTAAGAAGAAGACGCACTATGCACCTGTAAAACCAAAACATAAAATTATTATGCCCCGCAGGTCAAGACATAGGGTATTAATACCACCGGCTATCGAAAATACCGGGTACACCGGTACGGAAATTTTAGCTAAGGTGTATTCCAAAGAGGATGTAAAGGGCGCGCTAAATGCTGGTGCAAAGACCGTTTTTTACTCGATCTTCGCCTCTGATTTTCAAGAAAGCAATGCGTTACCCTATATCCCGCGCATTGTATCGGATTCCGAAGCAGAAGACGCTATAAGACTGGTAAATAGCTCTGTGTCTGTGCTTCTCGGCAACATCGGGCTTATCTCTGCACTATCGAAATCAAAAACGGTTTATCTCGATTATTCCGCTAACGTCTTCAATGAGATAGACATGACACTTATTAAAAAATACCGGGCCGTTCCTGTCGTGTCGCCAGAACTTA
>JAOZPO010000165.1 GCA_029932715.1 Halobacteria archaeon
CCAGTGGTTGGAGTTTTTCATTGCCTTTGTATGTAAGATGAAACTGTCTCATATACCATAGATTTTGGGCGGAATATCCTTTAATACCGGGAAATTCTTTTTGTATGTCTTCAGATAGCCTTTCAACAACAGATTTGCCCCAACCTTCTCTATCCTGTCGCTCTACAATCATCTTTCCGATATCCCAATAGAGCGCTATCAATTCCTTATTTACTGCTCTAAGTGCTTCATACTGAGCCGAAAGGATTCTTTCCTTTATGTCCTTCAAAAAAGATTGATAGTCATCTGCTGCTATCTCACTCATTTAGCCCCTCCCCCAGCATCTTTACCACATTCTCGGCAATTCGCACTTCCAGCCCGTGCGCTTCGGCGTTCAGCCGTTCCAGTTCTTCGTTTAGTTCATGCATTTTCTCGCTGAAAACAAAATCCTCTTCCTCCTTTTCCGTGACGCCCACATACCTGCCGGGGTTCAACGAATATCCCTGGTCTATGATTTCTTCTATGGTCGCCACATTGCAGAGACCGGGAATATCACAATATTTACCTTCTAGAAAATATTGTTCCATAAGTTTCTGGCTCCCTTTATCCGTTTCTATATGCTCTTCACGGTAAAGCCGCACGATATTTGAAATGAACTCAATCTGCTCAGGTGTAAATTCCTGGTGTGCACGGTCTATCTGCCTGTAAATACTACGGGCGTCTATAAACAAAAAAGAATAATAGTCATTGTAAAGAAAGGGGGGGAAGTTATTATATACTATTACATACAATAAATAGATTATTGGAAAGGGAGTGAAATGCCCCGAAATGTTGAAACTTACTAAAACTAAAGAGGAATATAAACAGTGCATAGTAATGCGCACTGATTTGAAGCTGTCAAAAGGCAAAGCAGCAGCACAAGCTGCTCATGCTTCTATACTAAGCTACGAACTTGCCACGGTACGTGACAGAAAGAACTGGAAAGAACAGGGGCAGAGGAAAGTTGTGCTTAAGGTGAAGAACCTCGACGAGATATACAACTTAAAATACGAATCTGAGAAGCTTAACTTGCCAGTTGCCATAGTAGAAGATGCGGGGCTAACAGAAGTCGCGCCGGGTACGGTGACTGCAATAGGTATAGGACCCGCACGTACTGAACAAATAGATAAGGTTACGAAGGACCTGGTGTTATTATGAAGTTGTACCGGCTTACTACTTCAGAGCAAGGGCTGACAAAACTCTTTGTCGGTGGTCTACACGGTAATGAAAGTTTATACACAGCACCTATTCTTGAGATATTGGCAACGGAGGAAGAGATACCTGCGGGTGAAGCGGTAATCGTGCCCTGTATTACAGAAGCCAGCAAATACATAGATGTTTTATCTGCGGAATACTACCAGAGCAAAGAAGGTACGGAGTTGCTTCGACTTATTCGGGACTACAACCCGGATTTCTATTTCGAGTTACATGCTTATGGCAAGCAGTCGTATTCTCGATTAACCGATCCGGAGCGCGAGGATAAGATAGGTGTGCCTCCGTTCGTTGATCTCGGAGATGGAATTCTTCTGGGCTCTATCGCACCAATCCTGAGGCGAAAGTTTAGCGAGCACGACTTTTGCGTTACCATTGAAGTCCCGAAATGGAAATGCGAACTAACGGAGATAAGAGAAGAACTGCTGCTACTTTTAAGGCTTGGACTAACAATAGCGCATAAAAGAGAAGTGCTAAAAGAACTAAGATTATTGTATCCCATGCAAATGAAGAAGGCAGAGATGCTGTTTCAACAATACTATCGTAACAGATTGAGACCGTTCTGAACCTTTTCTGTGTTCCTTGTCTATTCAAATAAGCACCGAGTTTTGTGCAGGTGTGATTATCCCTACTGTGTTTGAAAACTCCTTGAAAACCTCGGGATGTTCGGTATGAACCGGATACAGTCGTTCAGGATTTATTGCTTTTACCAGCCTTTCCAGTTCGGGCCGGTGCGCGTGTCCAGAAGCATGCGCCTCTTTCATAGGATACAACTGGAAATGCTTTAACCATTCATCCACTTTTTTGCGCTCAAGCACCATATCTTCAGTAAAGGGCTCGCACCGAGACCATATAAAGCAACTGTTCTCGACCGGTCGAATGTCAATCAACTCCTTCAAACTGAAGAAATCGCAGTAGAATATCAGTTCCTCCTGCGCTGAACGGACATCGTCACAAGTTACTCGGTTGGGATGATGAACAAAATCACGTTCCCATGTGAGATAATCCTGCATCACTATCTCTTCCGGAAATGCCGGCTTTGTAATCGCACCCCAGCTCTTGCGTGGTACGTAAATCCGTATATTTTCGTCTTCTATGGAAGGAGCGAGGGCATTTCCTGCTTCTAACAGTTTCAGCATGTATGCCTGTTTCATGTTTATAACCAGCTTTCTGCCGTTCGCTTTCGCCACGTCATAAAATGTACGCATTCGGTCCGTGTCGCGAGGTGGGAAATTGGCGATGACTATGCCCTTAGTCTCTGATACAATCTCAGCAATTCGCGTCTTTACTTCTTCTTCGCCTATGCCACTTTCCTCAGTTATGTTCGTGCCTTCGCAAATAAGTGCTTTGGGTTGTGCCTCACTGGCTATTTTGACGAATTCATCTGTCATTTCGCTTTGGTACCCATGAAATCTGAGGTCACCGGTATAAACGACATTCCCTTTGCTCGTTTCAATCACGAATCCGAAAGCACCGGGAATTGAATGATCAACGTTAATAGGCATCACAGAGATATTACCGATCGGTATTTTAGCCTTGTTTTCAAAAGTTCTTATATCGCGGGGCCTTTCTGATTCTGCGCCTTTTAGCTTTGTTACACCCTCGCCTCGTTTCTTTGCTCTGAGTGCAAAGTTCTCTTTATAGACTACGTAATCGCAGAACGAGCCCGTACCGGTATCTTGCATCGCTTTTAAAATCCGTTTCGTAACGATACCGCAGTATATT
>JAOZPO010000028.1 GCA_029932715.1 Halobacteria archaeon
ACATTAATATAAACGTTATCAATACTTTAAACGTATTTAATTAAGATTGTTGGATATTTCACGGACAAGATTTCTTCTCCAAAAAATCTACCAGACATCGGACATGAACTCAAAAAACATGCACTGTTGATGCCTTAAAAGTGATATACACTTCCTTTCCCTTTTCCAGTTTCATATCCTCAAACGACTGCTTCGTTATTGCCACCGCAAAAGGAGCATTTATGCCGGCATCAACCGCGATTCTGACGGTAGTCCCGACATCTATTACACTCTGTATTACACCCTTAAATGAGTTCCTGGCACTCGACACAATTTCCGCTGTCGAGACTAATATGTCCTCCGGTCTGATGGATACGTGGACAGAGCCGGGCATAAGCGTGGTAGATGCAATCTTTATACCATCAAGGTCAATGTAGGCTACACCATTATTGATAATGGATTCTCCCTGAAACAGGTTACCAACACCGAGGAAGTCAGCAACGAATTCAGATTCCGGCTTCCTGAACACATCATTTGGCTCACCCACCTGAATAATCGCCCCTTTATTCATTACTGCCATCCGGCTGCCGAGCAAGAAAGCTTCCTCGAAACTGTGCGTTACATGTATCGTAGTTGTTTTCATGACTGAATGGACTTTCTTCAACTCCTGGCGTAACCTTTCCGATGTTTGGGGATCCAGTGCACTTAAGGGCTCATCTAACAACAGGACATTTGGCTCCATACTCAGTGCACGGGCTATTGCAATCCTTTGCTGTTCGCCACCGCTTAGCGTGCCCGGGTAGCGATGCAAGAGATGAGAAACACCCATCAAGTTTGCGAGTTCATCCACCCTGTGTTTGATTTCCCTTTTCGCTACTTTTCGCGACTTCAGCCCAAAACCTATGTTTTCCTCTACCGTCAAAAACGGGAACAGAACGTAATCCTGATAGACGATGCCTATGTTTCGCTCCCTTGGTGGGACGTCGGTGATGTCCCTCTCGTTAAGTACAATTCTGCCACTATCTGCGCGGTAAATGCCTGCTATCGTCTCAAGTAGGATGGTTTTCCCTGCACCCGTGGGACCCAGCACCATAAAATACTCGCCATCGTCTATTTCAAGGTTTACATCACGTAAGAAGAACTCGCCCAAATCCTTCGATATTTTTTCTATTCTTATCATTTTTCGTTTCTTTGGTAAAGCTTTCTTTTCTAAAGAAATGTTTTAGAACACACGCGTAAAACCTCCGTATCTTTCAAACACGAACAGAGATATAAGCGATATGATAATCAGGATAGTTGCAGTAGCAATAGCTAAATTCAACTCACCGCATGACATGTTCAGGTATAACGAGATAGGTAATGTCTCAGTTTTCATTCTCGTTGCTCCTGCGACCATCAGTGCGGCACCAAACTCGCCTATTCCCTTCGACCATGTTATAATGGAGCCCGCTAAGAGCCCATTCTTCGACATTGGCAGTGTTACGCGCCAGAACGCCTGCGCCTCGGTACAGCCAAGCGTTTCCGCTACGTGCTCGTATCTTGGATTTATACTCTGGAATGTCCCCCGTAGTATCCTGAACATGAACGGCACGTTCACAAAGAACTGCGCAATTACGATTCCAAGTGGTGTGAACACAAAATCAAGCCCTACTTCGGCAAGGCCCCTGCCAAATGATGTCATGCCAAATATTAACAAGCCCACACCAGCAACTAATGGCGGTAACGCCAGCGGTACATCCAGAATCGTATTGACCAGACTCTTGCCAAAGAAGTTATAGCGGGCAAGTGCATAAGCTGAAGGTATAGAAATAGCGATACAGAGAATAGTGGATACGACCGCAGTTGTCAAACTCAATCGTATCGCGAATTGTATCTCCTCACTTAGAATGCTTGTTATCAGTGCATGCGGCGTGGTGTGCGTGACAACGCAAATAATCATGGTTAAGATAAAAGAAGCAAGGAGTAAACTGGACAGCATCGTAATAATCTTGATTTTTGCCTGATTCAATTTCTTTAACATTGCATTTATCCGTTCCTATTCAGGTCTATGCTTGCCTGATTCGCCCCTAACCATATCTAAGTGAGGATTACTGAGCCATCCGCTTCTTGCTGCTTCTCTGTTGTCAAACTGAGGTACAAAGGGCTTTATATCGAGTAGTAGCGTTCCATCTATGATGTCAACTTCACTGATTTCCAGCTTGTTCCCTCTCACCTGCTCCAGCCTCACGACCGACAACCCGATAGGATTGGGTCGTTTGAAATGTCGTATTGAGAAGATCCCGCGCTGTTCGTCTTCTAAAAACGGCATTGAAATCAATGAATAGCCATCGGCGAGATGGAAATGGTAAATAAGGATAATGTGCGAGAATCCTTCGATGTGCTTTAGCCCTGCTGCATATTCTGGATATATCTCCACCTCACCCTTGGCGCCTTTTGCGAACACGCCTTGAATTGGAGTATCCTTTTTATCCCGGAATCCCGTGTGTATGATTCCTATTGGCTTGTATGTTACTACTACTCTGCTTTTTCCCATCTCACTATCGTTCCACGCTACTTCCTATACCATCATTACGTTTTTTCACTGAGATATTCTATTCATATTTCGGATTGGGGTATGTCGTAAAGCCGTGTCTCTCGAATACCTCTTTCCCTTCATCAGAGGTAACGAAATCAACGAACTTCATTGCCATGTCTTTGTTTTCAGAAAACGTTAGCGTGCCTATTGGAATCACTTTTATAATATTTTGCCCCGTTGGTATCTCTATAATATCCGTTTCCTTCTCAGTCCCAGCTAAAGATGCTTTCCATATTATTGACGCCTCAGCAGTGCCCATGCATGTATAGACTACCAGCTCATTTACCGTAGCGGTACGAGCAATGACATTTGCATCTACGGCATCAAAAATCCCGTTCTTCTCCAGTATTTTGTTCGCAATCTTACCACACGCAGTTGCTTTTGCGTCTCCGAGAACAACTTTCACGCCTGGCTTTGTAATATCTTCCAGGCAAGTTATATTCGCTGGATTGCCCTCTGGAACTGCTATCACAGATATGTGATACGCTACAAGCTGCTCGTAATCAACAAACCCTTTCTCTTTCGCTTTCTCGATGTACATCGTTGCTCCAGGCATGTAGACGTCGCCTTTTTTCGTTAGTTCTATCTGACTTAAGAGTGTATTAGAACCAGCATAGTTGTAGTTCACAGTAACGCCATATTTCTGCTCAAACAGCGTTCCAATCTCGTCCATTGGCTTGCGCATTCCCGCGCCGCTATACACCATGAGTGAAGAAGTTTCTGTTGGTGTGGGCACATGTGTTTCTTCATTAATACAGCCTGCGAAGATCACTACCGTTGCGATTGTCACTATTGCTATTATTCCTGATTTTTTCCTTTTTCCCATTTTTATTTCACTTCGATATGCGGAAATATACCACTCGCTATATAAAAGGTTTTCGGGTTTTTTTTATAACTCAACTCACCACATGAACCGAGAACCCTATGATTATAACGATACAAGCACCAATCTCACAATCACCGCTCCAAAAACTCTTTCACCAGTTTTATCGCACACAAATCACCACATATAGAACAAGCATCAGTCTCCGAAGGTCTACGGTCTCTTATACGCCGTGCCTCTTCTGGATTAATCGCAAGCTCCAGTTGCTTCTTCCAATCCAGTTTTTTACGCGCCTGAGCCATATCAGCGTCCTTCTTCCTCGCCTTCTCGTTTTGTCCCACTTTCACGAGATCCGCAACATGTGCCGCTATTTCCGTTACTATCGTGCCTTCTTTTATGTCTTCCACCGAAGGCAGCGCTAAATGTTCGGATGGCGATACCATACAAAGGAAATCCGCACCGTACATACCCGCAACCGCACCACCGATGGCACTAACAAAATGGTCGTAGCCAGGTGCAATGTCAGTGACAAGAGGACCTAACAGATACAGCGGTGCGAAATCCGTTATATGCTTTATCGTCTTCACTGCTGCTTCTATTTCGTCCAGTGGTACGTGCCCGGGACCCTCCACAATCGCCTGCACTCCCGCCTCGCGAGCAAGCGTCACGAGCTCGCCAAGCACGATATTCTCCATGTATTTCGCACGGTCCGAAGCATCTAAAATAGCTCCGGGTCGCATACCATCACCCAAACTGATCGTTAACTCGTATTCTTTCGCTATCTCCAGTAGATATTCGTATTCCGCGTAAAACGGATTCTCATGCCCGTTGTGAATCATCCATGCAACATGGAACGCGCCGCCACGACTGACAACATCTAAAATACGTGTGCTTCGCTTCAACCGTTCCAGCGTATTCAGATTCACTCCTGCATGGATAGTGACAAAATCTATACCGTCTTTTGCATGTGCTCGCACGGCATTGAACATGTCATCTGAGCTCATATCCACGACTGCTCTTTCTCCTGCCCGTCCTAAAGCCGCCTGGTAGATCGGGACAGTCCCTACTGGCACCGTTACCTCATTTAAAATACGGCTTCTGACTTCATTAATATCACCGCCGGTAGAGAGGTCCATTATAGTATCCGCACCGTATTTTACCGCAATCCGTGCCTTCTCTGCTTCCTCTTCCAGGTTTACATAATCCTTTGATGTGCCTACATTCACGTTCACTTTCGTGCTCATCCGCTCTCCTATTGCCTTTAGCACTCTACCATCCATGTGCTCTGCTCTAATCACATTATTCGGAATTGCAACTCGTCCTGCATCAAGTAGACGTTTTAGTTTAGCCAGGCTGAGCCCTTCTGCTGATGCGACTTTATCCAAATCTTTCTTATCCCACTTACTATTACGGACGGAACTCATTTTTACTCGCTTTACTTCTTTATTTGATTATATTACAATAAGCACTTTTTCCTTTTTTTAAAAAAAACATGCTATTTATGCACCTTTTTACATTCGTTTGGTTTAGTCATTTATAATAGCACCAACCGCCGGTATATGCCCTCCAGAATCTCATTATCCGAGAGATACGCGGATTCCAGAATCTTATCCAGCTTCAACGGCAGTCCATCCATCCGATAAGCTATACCCTCTGCTTCAACACCCGTTATCGCAGTAGGGAACAGCACAGAAGAGATTAGCGTAGTTGGCGTTTCAAATGGGTCTATCACGATAACAGGCATATTACCCAATTTCTTCGCCTCCTCTGCTGGAAACGAAGAATATGGGTCGGCACCCACAATTACGGCTGCATCCACATCATCTAACACATCCAGAACGGTTGTCTTACCTGGTTCGAACACTCTATCACGCGAGAAGTCAAGCCCAAATGGATAACCCGTCTCACGTAACAGGAGCATCACCGCACCCATAACATTGAAATGCCCCTTCATGGGAAACAGCACGTATCTCGTACCTGATTTGTTAAGAGCGTCAACCAGCGCGAAAATAGCTGCGATATTTTCTGGCGCGTCTTCGCTTGATAGCACACCGAGACCCAGGAAGATAACACCATAGAACGCTTTCTTCAGTCTGTCCGTTAATTTTACTACTGTATCTAAGTCTATTTCGTTATCTACTGCTAATCCGCTCGTATCTCCATTTACCAATCGCGTCATTAGCTCAGCGATTTTAGCATCCTCGCCTGGCTTCAGGCGTAAGAACCAGCGTGAAATCTTCTTCAATTCGCTGTCTACCAGGTCAATAGTAATCAGCTCCCGATCCATCACGCCTTTCAGTGCATATCTCCCTATTGGATATACAGAATACCGGGAGAGGTGTCGTGGATGCGATACGATAGGATTAGCACCCCAGTAAATGATGACATTTGCATTATCTCTTATCTCATCCAGCAGGGCATAGTAAAATGGATATCTACCGTTCATCAGTTCTGAATACAAGAGATTATGGCAAATTGATTCCGTGATGTCGTATACGCCTCCCGTGTGTTTCGCTATTTCCAACGCCACATGCTGAGCGTGGTAGTCGCTATTGCACAACCCGTATATAAGTGGATTCTTCGCTGTTCTCAGTATCTCCACTGCTTTTTGTATCGCAGTCTCGTAATTGGTTTCTTTGCCGTCTACTCGTGGTTTCCGTATCCGTCCTTCGTTTCGTGTAGAGCGGAATTTTTGCACTCCGATCCGGCAAGCGTTTCTTATCTCCTTTATTTCGTTTCCCCTGACGTCCACGGAAATAACTATATCATCACAGAGACATGCACAGAACGGGCATACTGCTGCTTCTATTATCTTCTCCTTCTCTTCCGCCATTTCGCTTTGGAAAAAATTGCCTATACCAATGAAAGTTTATATTAGCCCAAATAGTGTAATTGTACAATGAAAGACTATATTGTGGAGTGCATAAGATGTGGCGCAAGATATCCAAAGGATGAGATAGCCTACACATGCAAGAACTGCGGTGGGCTGCTGGACATAAAGTACGATTATGCCAGGATAGAGAAGGGGCGGATAGTAAATGCGGAAGGAAGCGGAGTATGGAAATATGCCGTGTTATTGCCATTTGATGAAGACACGGTAAAGCCGGTAACGATAAACGAAGGGAATACGCCCTTATACAGAAGTGATAGACTCGCGAAGTACATTGGGGTTACTGATTTATGGGTGAAGCACGAGGGTTTGAACCCTTCCGGGTCATTTAAAGACCGGGGAATGACCGTAGGGGTAACAAAAGCGATGGAATTGGGTGTTAAAGGCGTGGCATGTGCATCCACAGGTAATACGTCAGCATCGCTCGCGATATTCGCAGCAAAAGCTGGTATTCCCAGTTATGTTCTGCTACCAAAGGGCAAAGTAGCTTTGGGTAAAGTGGCACAGGCTATGATACACGGTGCGCAAGTATTCTCGATACGGGGTAATTTTGACGATGCTTTACGGATTGTCCGTGTGTTATGCGAGCAAGAGAAGCTGTATTTGCTGAATTCCGTTAATCCGTACCGGTTGGAAGGTCAAAAGACAATCGCATTTGAAGTTGCCGAGGCGTTAGACTGGCAGATACCTGATAGGCTCATATTACCGGTAGGTAACGCAGGTAACATAAGTGCGATTTACAAAGGCTTTTCTGAGTTGAAGACTCTAGGTATTACTGACACAGTACCGAAGATGACGGGCATTCAGGCAGAGGGTGCCAGACCGGTAGTAAAAGCGGTAAAGGAGGGTAAAGCGGAGATAACACCAGAGCCTAATCCAGAGACCATAGCTTCTGCTATAAGAATCGGTGACCCGGTGAACGCAGAGAAAGCGCTACTCGCTATCAGGAATTCCGGCGGTGTTGCGGAATCTGTGACGGACGATGAGATAACGGATGCGCAGATACTTCTGGCACGTCAGGAAGGCATAGGCGTAGAGCCAGCAAGTGCAGCTTCTATCGCGGGTCTGAGGAAATTAGTTGCTATTGGTGTGATACAAAAAGATGAAAAAATCGTGTGTATTACCACCGGACATCTACTGAAAGACCCGGAACGTGCAATAGCGATATCCAGAGTACCGGAAGAAGTAGATGCAAATATAGATGCGTTAAGGCAGGTTTTGAAGTTGTAAAGTACAGAATGTAGCAGCCATCATCACACCAATAATAGTCTTTCCATCCTTTATCTCACCATTCCTTATCTTATCCAACAAATCATTCAAGTCCATGAACCGTATTGCAAGTTCAGCTTCAACATCCGCAACTTTCGTTAAACCGCTCGCTTTGAATATATTTATTGTCTCGCTACTGAACCCGGGCGAGGGGAAAACCGCTACCAGTTTATCCAGTTGCGCTGCCTGAAACCCCGTTTCTTCTATTAGTTCCCTGCTGGCACACTCTTCCGGTGATTCGCCTACTTCCAGTGTGCCTGCTGGTATCTCTAAAGTTTTACTCTCCACCGCCTTTCGGTATTGTTCCACTAACAATACCTGCTCGTTTATGAAAGCAACGATTGCCGCTGCACCCGGATGAACGACAACTTCACGCTGTTTCGTTCTACCTCCAGGTGCTGAGATAGTATCAACCCGCAACTGAACAACTCTGCCGTTATATATCTGCTTGCGTTCGATAGTCTTCTCTTCGCTCATAGGTGTATATTGTAATAGTGAACTAATAAATACTTGACACGAGAGTTTATAATCTACTGAGAACTACAAAATAACTTCAGCTAACCTTTCTCGCTTCCATGCCGGAAGAACCTGCGCTTCAATACCGCCTTCTCTGATTCGATTATAAGCTCTATTAAGTTATCATTCACCTCACTTTCCCTATCCAGTATCTCAGCCGCATCCGCAGGGGTAAGCCCCTTTCCCGCAAGTGTGAGTAACGCAGCTCTGCCATAAACAAAAATCAAGTCAGCTGATTCCTTCGCATCAGCAATCAATCTCTTGCTCTTTGCACTTCGTATCTCCTTCCTGAGTTCGCCCTCTCCCGCTTGTAATGCTCCTATCTGGCTCGATTCGCATTCTGGACACTGGATCATATCACTTACATCATTTATTCGCTTCACTTCTACATACCGCCAGCAATTCGTGCATACAAACGTTAGGGACTCAGCCAGTAACCGCGCCTTTACGTATTTTAATATTACCTTGTGCATCCGTTCCGGTGGAATTAGCTCGTAACCTCGCTTTATCAGTTCTACTATGCCTGCAATAGGGCTGACCTCTTTCCCTTTTATCACTGCCAGTTTTAGCTCACCCTCTTTTACCCGTTTCAATCGCTCTGCCGTCAAACTTATATCCACATCCTTGTCCTTAGATTCTCTTAACGCTTCATCAAATACAGCAGTGTCTTCAAAGCTCCTTATCATATTGTCCATGTCTATATCGCTCAATCTCGCGTTCCTTGATATAGCACCAAATCGCCTTGCCACGTGTATGAATCTACGTTTAAACAGTCGGCTGCGGGATAATGCGTTCATTGCGAGCTTTTCTATGTCCTGGGAAGCTAAAGTAAGTATTTGCTCCTTCACGTCTGCTGGCTCCAATTCGGTTTCTGTCTTTAGCATTATCCGGTAAGGGTCCTGCTGCACGCCAACGGGTGTACCTATCTTATCAGAGATAGCAGTAGCAAGTAGCATTGCTAATGTTCTATTCGCACGCAGTCCAAAAGAGCAGTGCAAAATTATGTAGTCACGCCATCTTTCTAGTGTTATCTGCTTATCTGTCGGTACGGGATAGTTGCCCTTTACCTGCTGCACTATCTCGCTAGACGCTCTGATACTGGTATCTACGGTGCATGGATATCTATTTGTTAGCCACCGCCCTATTTCTTCTGCTCCTTTTCCTGTTTTAAGCTCCCTCTCCACGTACCCACGGAGCTTCCCTACCTCGTCGGAAACGGCATAAGGTACCGGTATCTCTTCCCCCACCCAGCTCGGTATTGCTCCACTCGGGTCATCTTCGTGCTTTACATATATCCTATCGCCATACAGGTGCAGTATCTTCCAGACTCGACCGCCCTCGACAAACTTGTTCCCTGCTTTACCGTAGTCAGCGACAAACGCTTCATCTAACACACCTACCGGATTGTCACCCTCTTCATCAATAACAAGGAAATGTACTTGCTCTGGAATCATAGACAAATGCTCGAAATAAAAGCTATAGAACGGCTTTATCTCCCTGGGTCGCAGGAATACCCTGTCCTCGGCTGAGTACCACAGTAGTCTTGGTATTCGAGTCCGCATGTAGTCCAAAACGGAAACAAATTCACGCTCCTCGAGGTTGCGATATGGATATGCTTTCTTTATCAAGCTCAGAGCCTCGTCAAAGCTCCAGGTTCGTTTTGTCATAAGCAGCCCCGCTATTTGGTGCGCCAGGACGTCAAGTGGTTTCTGCGGTATATCCGCAGGTTCTAACTCGTCTGCCAGTGCAGACCTGCAAATCGCTAACGCTTCCAGCGCGTCATCTGAGTCCTGAACCACTATCGCACCGTTTGCAAGACCACCGATTTTATGACCACTTCTGCCAATTCGTTGAAGCAAGCGCGTCACCTGTCGCGGTGAGTTATACTGTATAACGAAATCCAGCCTTCCTATGTCTATGCCTAACTCTAATGAACTCGTACAGATAATGCCATGCAGTTTGCCGCATTTTATGCCTGATTCAACCATAATGCGGGAAGGTTTGGATAGCGAGCCATGATGAACACCAACGAAGAAGTTCAAATCCCATACTCGGAATCTGCTACCCAGTATTTCGGTTATCGAGCGTGTATTAGTGAATATTAGGGTGGACTTATGCAGCTCGACTAACTTCCGCATTAACCGTAACCTGGCAGCAACTTCTGGATAGGTGCAAAGCTCTTCTGCAAGTTTGTAGTCCTGCGAATCTGCTCTTGGATAATATACCTCTACCTGCATTGACCGTGATACAGGCACATTGATTATCTCACAATCACGCTCGGTACCGACCAGGAATTTCGCCACTCTATCATGCGAGCCGATGGTTGCTGATAAGCCTATGACCTGGAAATCGCCTTTCTTCAGGTACCGGAGCCGTTCTAATGCCAGTGCCAGTTGCGAACCTCGTTTATCACAGGCGAGTTCATGCACCTCATCTATGATTACCCATTTTACCGCTGCGAGATGCTGGCGCATGAGCCTGCCGGGTATTATCGCCTGTAACGTCTCCGGTGTTGTAATCAAAATGTCCGGTGGCATCATTGCTTGTGATTCCCTCTCTCGTGCTGAGGTGTCGCCATGCCGCACGCCTAACCGCAGGTCAAGCCGTTTACACCACCATTGGAGTCGTTCCTGCATGTCTCGGTTTAGTGCTTTTAAAGGGGTCAGGTACAGTACTTTAATACCCGGCGCTCGCTCCGACCTGATTAATGCGTCTATTACGGGTAAGAACGCCGCTTCTGTCTTGCCACTCGCCGTTGGTGCAACCAATAAAACGTTCTTTCCTGCTATTATCAGTGGTATAGCCTTTTCCTGGGGCTCAGTAGGAGCAGGAAAGCCTTTTTCCTTGATAGCTTTTTGTATTGGGCGTGCAAATGATGAGAATATGTTTTGTTGCATTTCTGATATGTTTAATATGAAAAGGTATTGTAGTAAAAGATGTGCGAGTTATCATGAGTGTGATAGAAAAGGAATGAATAGGGCATTTTTCGAGAAGGTTTATGTTTTACATATAGCTTTGCTTTCATCAAAGATTCCTCCCATCTCCTGGTTGATCCTTAAATCAAGCAGGATGACCCATCCCAGACGGGCATGCTGATTGGTCTTCTATATGCAGGCAGCGGTATAGCGAAGGCATTTCTGCCTGAAACCGACCTCGAAATTGAACCCTCATTTGAGGAGGAGCAGATGGATGCGGATTTAGAACT
>JAOZPO010000166.1 GCA_029932715.1 Halobacteria archaeon
TCTATTAGAAGCTGTACGATGAGCGGGAACATCCGCTGTGCACTCAGTAAGTTGGATAACAACGTTGTCAACGCTTTTACGCTCATGGGCTCTTGCCGTCTTATTTTATATAGCTTCGCTTCTACCGACAGTGCGCGAACCAATGTCTGGGCATCACCCACTATACCCGCTGTCGTCATACCTATTCTATCATCAATCAGATATATCTTCTTCGCCGCTTTAGATGCAATGAAAGAGCCCATTGTCGCTCGCTTCTCACTCGCCAGCACTATACCACCATCGCATATTAAACCCACAGTAGTGGTCCCCTTCTTTATCATATCCTGTACTTCCATTGTCATTGTCTATATGCCTCCATGCGTGGTCGTCAGTTTCACGTGTTTTACGCCCTTCAAGCTCATTATCGCCTCTGCAAGTTCCTTTATCTTCTTCGCATGCCCTCGCATCACTATTATCTCAAAGCAATTTTCCTCATCGAGATGGATATGTGTCGAAGTTTTTATCAGATCTATGTAATGATGCTGCGCCTCTGTTAGCTCATCGCCTAAACCCCTCTGGCTGTGATCATATAGATAGGTTATGGTCCCTATCTCCTCACCTTCTTCACGTTCCATCCACTCGTACTCCACGATATACGCCCTAATTGCATCTCTTATCCCTTCCGACCTCGATGAATAGCCCCTGCCTCTTATTATCCCGTCAAACTTATTCAACAGGTTAGAGGGAAGAGATACTCCTATTCGAGTCAATCCTTGCTCTTCTTCCATCTTTATCACTTCCTTAAATGCTTTATGTACCCTATTATCTCCTCTGCCTTACAAAATATATTTGCGTTATGCTTATTTATACGAATTACTTCCGTATTAAAACCTCGCTTTCTGAGTTCCTTCTCCAGTGTCTCCTCATCGAAATCCTGATCATAACCTATTGCTATCATGTCAGGTTTTATACTATATAAAAGTTCATACATGTCCTTTTCGCTACCCAGCATCGCTTTATCCACCATCTTCAATGCAGAAACCATCTTCAACCTCTGCGCCTCTGGTATTATGGGCGTTCTTTTTCGCTTCTTCACTGTTACATCCCTTGCAACAATAACAAAGAGCTCATCGCCCAGTTTCTTCGCCTCCTCCAGGTAAAGTAAATGACCGGGATGAAGTATATCAAACGTTCCTGTTGCTAAAACCCTTACCATGTCTCTTCCTCTAAATCGCTCTCTACTATTTCCAACGCTCTTAGTCCTCCTTTTGAATCATAACACCGCCAATTATCAGTTGAATAGGGATAAAACGTGATGATATGGCAATTCCCCGTTCGGGAGAACATAAATAGATCTTCTTCTGATGGCTTTTCCGCGCCTGGATGCGGATGACTATGTACAGAGCCCACATAGCTGAGACCCATTGGCATCATCCCCAGGTGTATAACCGCATTCACATCGGATGAGCGCGTACCAGGAAGGAATAAAACATCGCTTATTAGATCGCCATCTGCGTTAAGCATACCGATGAATTCCCGTGGATAATTAGATTTGCTCACTTCTAAGATAAAATCCAGTGTATCCTTTGCTATACCCCTGATTTCTATGCCCTTCCTACCGATCATCTCTCCTCTCTCATCGAAAACCTTTTCCCTGCTTTCGATAACGCGGTAATTAATTAAGATAAACTAAGAAAGTTTGAATATACAGTGTCCCTCTGTTTCTATTTCATCGTCTCGCGGCAAAGTCCCAAATTTCGCACTCAATATTAAATCTGCTATCTCATGCTTTAGCACCTTTGCTATGCCAACCACAGAGGTTGTGGGTCTTGGATTTACATCTACTACGTATGCCTTACCCTCTTCGTCAACCACAAAATCTATTCCTACATACCCGTTACAGTGAAGCACGGTAGCAACCTTCTTACTTGTGTCTATTACTGCCGCCTCGGCTTCTTGCCCCATGAAAAAGGGCACTTTGCCTCCTTCATAACGTAATCTGCCTCCATCCCGCATTATAAATTGCTTATTTATCGTCAGCGGTAAGACTGACGAAGTCCCGGCAACTATGCTACTGCTTATATCTTCCCCTTTTATGAATTCCGTTACGATGTACTTATCATCCTCCTCTTGTAGCCCATTCACTATAAAAACGTCTTCTGATGCACATCCATATCTCGGCTTCTTTACATATATCCCACTCGCGCCGCTTTCCTGCCACTCTTCCCTGGAAACGATCTTAGGTACTGGTATCCCTCTTTCGCTCAACACTTCTGTTGTCCACCTCTTATCCGCGCAGATTTTTACACATTCAGAAGGGCAGCCCAGATTAATCGTGTTCCGCTCCACGAGTTCCGTAAGCCGGTAGAGTACATCTTCGGGCGCAATAACTAAGCCGGCATCGCTCTCCTTTGAAAGTGTATCAACAGCCGCTTCAAAATCATCTTCCGCAACGGGCGAGATAATTTCATTACCCGCTCTTTCAAAGCTACCCTTTAGCGTTGCAAGCATCGCTTCCCCTTCCTTCAATAAAGAAGTCCTCTCCGCTCCACCACCACCACCAACCACGTACTCCGCCACCATTATCTTCATTTGATTTATGACACACTATTTTGCCTGCACAATTGTTTTCCCGTGTCCAACCAGCTTTGCTAATGCGAGGAGTACATTTAAAAAATAGTCATTAGGCAAAGGCTTACCCAGGTCTTCCTCCCAGCTTGCCTTTATTGCCTCAAATCTTTCCTCCGTGGTGTCCGATACTTCCCCAATGTAGGAGGAATAGAGTCCTCCGCCCGTCTTTATCACCTGTGGCTCCTCCCCTTTCCTGCTGCTAATAGTGGAGCTCACTAAGTTTATAGCCCGCGCAACCGTAGATAGTTTAACCGGAGCCGCTCGTATTCTATTCTCAGCTTTTTGTATTTCCTCTGCCGTTATCCTACCATCGCC
>JAOZPO010000167.1 GCA_029932715.1 Halobacteria archaeon
CCGCAATGTCACCTGCAAGGTCGCTTATCCTGTCGAAATCCGTTATTATCTTCACACACGTTTCTATTGTTCTGAGGTCAACAGCCATGGGCTGTTGCAATGCTAACAGTTTCATGCACCTGTTCTCGATGTCAAATTCAAGATCGTCTATCGTGACGTTCTCTTTAATTACTCTCGATGCCAATTCCGTATCGTGCTGGACGAGAGCTTTTACAGCATTTTCCGCCGATGCCCTCGCCATCTCGCCCATCTTATACACATCTGCCTTGAGCTTTTCCAAATCTTCTATATATTCTTTTCTTACTGTCATTATGTCTCCTCCTCTACTACAGCACGAATAGCCAGCAAATCCAGCTTCGATTGTGGTCTCATCGTCCGCCGCGTGGAATCAACGAAAAGCACATTCTTCTTGACCAAAAATATCTTCGCTTCGTCCAACCTCTCATATCTAACTTCCTCCTTATTCTTAAAGACACTGAACTCCTTTAATATCGCATCTTCTGAAATATCCACTCTTTTCAGTGCTATATCCGCACCGGAATATAGATACATAGGCACAATCGTTCGTCCTTCTCTCGTGATCAGCGTAACATCAGCAACAGGTCTGTATATCACATCCGCTATTGCTGAATGCTCCTTCCGGTATTTAAAAACGATTGTCATGTTCCCTGCAATATCAATATCTCCGAGGATGGTACTTTTGCCACAAGTAGCGTTTTTCCCTTGTATTTCTTCCTGATCTCACCATATCTTCACCGCCTCCTTTTTACATAAGTTCCTGTTTCCGCTACGACATTTCCAACCACTAAGAGCAATCCTGCACTTACTAATATTGCCACCAATACGAATGCCAGTTTATTTTTCATCTTTTTTACTCTTAACTTAACCCTCCTTCTATCCCCCTATCTCACCCTTAATCTCAGTTATTGTAGCACCCCAGGGCTTACCCCGATCGTGAAGCAACATCCCTTTATGAAAAACCGTCAAAACTTCTTCTCCAAGTTTTTCTAAATCAAGCTGAACAAAAGCCTCTGTGAACATTTCATCTGCTTCATATACACTCATCTCTTCAGATTCTACCTTATCTATGATTTCTTTCGCATAGTTAAGGCATTCTCGCCTCGCTATTTTATATTCTCCTTTTTCTATCTTTTTCTTGATTTCCAACACCTTTCCTTTCATCTTCTATCTTACCCTCCTGTATTTCATGTCGTAATGTGTGATTGCACCATCCTTCGTAATAAATATATGAGATACCATTACCGTTCCCTTTTCATCTTCCGATTTGAATGTAACACTATACCCATCTTCTTTAATGGCAGTATGAATTAAAAAAGTTTCTTCCTTCTCTTCCCATTTTCTCCATTTCTTTTTCAGCATTTTTATCTTTTCCACTGGTGATTTTACCACTCAAATGCACTTCCGCTCCTCTCTAATATATCTCTGAAAACGGCAAGAATATGTTTCCACATATCTTCTGGCATGAACTTATAACCGCATTTACCGCATACCAAATGCTCCACTTCTTGAATGTCATAGAACTTAAATTCTTTCGCTTCCTCAATAGAAGCAGCTCCCATTTGGTTATTCATCTCCCCTGTTATGATTCCTATATTGGCATATAAACAAATTTCATATTATTTTTAGCCTATCCTCTCTTTCCGTAACACCGATCTCTTACCCAAACCTCCCCGTAATATAATCTTCCGTCCTCTTATCCTCCGGTTGCTCGAATATTTTCGTAGTCTTGCTAAACTCTATCAACTCGCCCATGAGGAAGAACGCAGTGAAATCCGATACACGTGCCGCCTGCTGCATGTTATGCGTAACTATTACTATGGTATAATCCTTTTTCAACTCTCTCAGCAACGCTTCTATCCTCGCCGTTGATACGGGGTCCAGTGCCGAGCATGGTTCGTCAAAGAGAATAACTTCCGGATTCACTGCTAATGCACGTGCAATGCACAACCGCTGCTGCTGACCGCCGGAGAACTTCAACGCACTCTCTTCCAGCCGGTCTTTCGTTTCTTCCCACAATGCCGCTTTCCTCAAACTCTCCTCCACTATCCTATCCAGCTTCTTGTTCCGCACTCCGTGAATCTTCGGGCCGTAGGCGATGTTATCATATATGCTCATCGGGAACGGATTTGGCTGCTGAAATACCATCCCGATGCTCTTTCTTAACTGAATGACATCCATTTTTGCATTATATATATCAGAGCCATCTATAAGGACCTTGCCTTTCGTTTGTGCTCCACTTAGTTCGTTCATCCTGTTCATTGTTCTCAGAAAAGTCGTCTTACCACACCCGGAAGGCCCAATCAACGCGGTTATTTTTTGCGCTTCTATTTTCATATTCACTTCTTTCAACGCATGCACCGTCCCACCGCCGTAATAGACATTCAAACTCCTGGTTTCTATCTTACTCATTTTTCATCCCCTGATTCCGCTCATACGTCTGATGTATCTATTCCTGAGAAACAAAGCGGACACACTTATCATCAAAAACATCGTGATTAGCACGAGAGAAGCGCCAAATGCGTATGATTCCGCCACATATCGTGATGCTGGAACCACCGTCAGTACCATATAAATATAAACTGGTAACGCACCAACGTCGTCCAGTAATGAATGTGGTAAGTAAGTCACAAGACCGCCAGTTGTGAGCAGGATAACAGCAGCTTCCCCTATTGCTTTTCCTGCACCAAGCAATATCCCTGTTATTATACCGGGATAGGCGCTTTTTAGCACCACACTGCGAATGGTCTGCCATTTTGACGCACCCAGAGCAAGCGAAGCCTCACGGTACGAGTGAGGAACTGTTTTTATCGCCTCTTCTGACGCTCTAACCGTCCATGGCAGAATCATGAACCCGAGCGAGAGCCCACCCGCTAACATGGAGGGACCAAAACCAAGATAATAA
>JAOZPO010000168.1 GCA_029932715.1 Halobacteria archaeon
TTAATGAAGATGGCATAGACATAGTAACAATACGAGAAGATGGCAGAGTAGTAAAGGAGTTTACTCTTCCCGAAAGCTCTGAAGATTATATAATTGAAACTTCAGGTGGCAAGATAGTAATAAGAAAAATTACAAAGGAAGAGATGGAAAAAAGACAAGCAGAGCACGAAGCAGAAATGAATAAATGGCTTGAAATAGCCAACAGAGATAGCAGAGTACAGGAATTAGTTGAAAGGGAAGACTACCAGGTAGCCGCCATAGGCAGGATAGTTGGCATCGGACAGCAAGGCGTGGCGATACTAACACTTGAAGTGAAAGGAAGATACTACCGGGTTACAATAGATTTGAGCAGCGAAACAGTGAAATCGGTAGAAGAAAGAGTTTCGGGGTAGAAAGGTGCTATATAATAATATAAAAATAATAACATAATGCACCTTTTTCCCTTTTTATTTTCCTTTCAAGAAGTAGGAGGAATAGAAAGAAAATGGAAATGAAAGAAAAGAAGAGAGTATTGCCTGTATTATTAGCATTGGTAGTGGTATGCAGCCCTTTAGCGCTTATTATTACCACAGCCAGCAATAGTAGTAGCGCAAATATGGTCGCAGAAGATATAAATCTTCTACCACATGCAGATTTTAAGAATCATAAAATGGAATCCGTGATCGCACAGGTTGTAAGCGCCAGCGAAATTAATCTTGTAGAAGCACAAAATATCGCTAAGCAGAGTAACATCCACCTCATTAATGACAGGATAAGGGTGGTGTTAATACTAACGAATGAAAAAGCAGAGATGGAAGAGATGGATATCGAGATAGAGGGGAGATACAAAAATCTCGTCCAGGCACTCGTTCCAATATCTGAACTCAAAGAGATTGCAAAAAACCCTGCTATTCAATACATACGCAGACCATTAAAAGCGTATCCTTTAATAACGAGTGAAGGTGTATCCGTGATAAATGCGGATAAGCTGCATGTAAAAGGAATAAAAGGTGATGATGTGAAAATAGCGGTGATTGATGCGGGTTTTAAGGGTTATGCCATGAATCCTGAGATACCATCGGCAAATATCGTAGAGGCGAAGTCGTTTAGAGCAGATGGCGACATAACCGGAGGCGGAGAAGAACATGGAACTGCATGTGCTGAAACTATTTTGGATGTCGCACCAAATGCAAAACTTTACCTGTTCAACTTTGAAACAGAAGTTGAATTTGCAAATGCTGTTGATTATGCAATCTCTAAGCACATTGACATCATTTCTTGTTCAATGGGCTGGGTCAATGCTGGTGGGTACGACGGAACAGGATTTATATGCGATGTCGTCAATAACGCACATAATAACGGAATCCTATTTGTAGTGGCTGCCGGGAATGAAGCAAAAAGACATTATGAGGGAGAATATGACGATTCAGATGGCGATGGCTGGCATGAATTCTCTGTTAGCCCGATAGACGAGATTTTAACTCTTGGAACACTCCCCGCCGGAACGCCAATCGCGCTCTTCCTAAGCTGGGATGATTGGCCAGCGTCAAATCAGGATTACGATTTTTACCTGTTGGTAAAAACAGATACCGCATGGGAAATAGCTGCTGGCTCGGAAAATCCACAAACTGGGGCGCAACCGCCAACAGAAGCGATAATTGGTGAAACTACGGTTTCAGCATGCTGGGGTGTTGGTATTAAGAGGTATTCCGCAACGAGAGATGTCCATTTCGAGCTTTACAGTTTCTATATCGATTTTCCGGAGCATAACGTAAAATCAAGTAGTCTCACAATACCCGCAGATGCAGCAGGAGCAATGGCTGTGGGTGCTACGTACTGGAGTGATGACAGTTTAGAATCATTCAGCTCAAGAGGTCCAACAAACGATGGAAGAACCAAACCAGACGCAGTAGCACCAGATGGTGTGTCTAATTCTGTTTATGGGCTCTTCTACGGGTCAAGTGCATCAACACCCCATGCTGTTGGAGCTGCAGCACTATTATTGAGCGCAAAACCCACTCTTACCGCCAACGACATTCAATCGCTACTCGAATCCACCGCAGTAGACCTCGGCACTTCTGGTAAGGATAATTTGTATGGTGCTGGAAGAATAGATGTATGGGATGCCGTTGTGGAATCAGACGAGCCACCTTACAAGCCAAGCAATCCATGTCCTCCTGATAATTCTACTGGTGTCCCCGTTGATGTAAATTTGAGTTGGACTGGAGGAGACCCGGACCCAGGGGATACTGTGACTTATGACGTTTATTTTGAAGCAGAAGATACCACTCCTGATGAACTCGTCTCCGATGACCAGCTTGGAACTACATACAATCCCGGTACCTTGAATTACAATACCAATTATTACTGGAAAATTGTCGCAACAGACAGATGGGGTAAATCCACTACGAGCGATGTTTGGAATTTTACCACCAAAAATCCAAATAGCTTCGCCTTCGATACAGGACCATCAGAAAATCCATACCCAAGCATCTTCGGCACACACAACGGCACAATAAAGCCAAATCAAACAATTACTGTATCCATGCTTTACACATATCCATGCGCAGGCACAGGCGGGCATACCGAATATGTGAAAATATGGAACTCAACTTGGGAAGGTGTTGAAGCCCATTGGGAAGGTTACAAAGGAGATTGGCATAACATTTCCTTTAATGAATCTTTCACGCTGGTAAAAAACGAAACCTACAACTACACCCTACGCACAGGCTCTTATCCGCAGATAATACATGGAGAGAAGTTTAACGCAACGGGAGGGGAAATAACATGCAAGCAGTTTACAGATGCGAATGGGAGGTCATACACTAATTGGATACCTGCTATTAGATTGGGATGGTGAAAAAAGGGAAAGATGGAAGCAAAAAATATTCACGGAAAAACGGTATTCGTGGCAGCAGTATTCGTAGCAGCGGT
>JAOZPO010000029.1:0-3181 GCA_029932715.1 Halobacteria archaeon
AGCAACTGCTACATCCAGACCACCCGCACCTACTGCAAATGAGCCGATACCTCCCGCAGTAGGTGTGTGGCTGTCCGAACCAATCAATGTCTTACCAGGACAAGCAAAGCGTTCCAAATGTACCTGATGGCATATTCCATTACCCGGGCGTGAGAAATTCAGACCATATCTCTTGGCTATGGATTGTAGATATCTATGGTCATCGGGGTTTTTGAAGTCTGTTTGCAGCGTATTATGGTCCACATAACTAACGCTCAATTCTGTCCTTACTCTTGATATACCTATGGCTTCAAACTGCAGGTATGCCATTGTACCAGTAGCATCCTGAGTAAGTGTCTGGTCAATCGTTAACGCAACCTCTTCACCCGGAGCCTTATTGCCCTCCACAATATGCTCATTGATTATCTTTTCTGTAACTGTACCGGTCATATCAATCACCTGATAATAGTTAGAATTAGGTATTATATATATCTTTTACTATTCTTGACGGTCTTCTTACAACAATATAGCAACCATCAAGAATATCCTCTTTTTCTTTGTATAAAACAAATGTAACATGATAAAAATTGAAATTATGGAGTATTGGTACGAGTAGAAGGAGCATCGAGGAGTTCTTAAGCTTGCTTGTGGCGTACCGGATAGAGGCGATAGTAGATGTGAGGCGGTTCCCCTCGTCAAGATACAAGCACTTTAAGCAGGAGAACCTGAAAGCGAGCTTGAATCATGAAGGTATAGACTATCATCACGTGGTAGAACTCGGCGGTTACCGAAAGGGAGGCTACAAGAAGTATATGGCGACAGAAGAATTCGAGCGGGGTTTGCTCTACCTTGAATCACTCGCAACTACAAAGCGAGTGGCAATGATGTGTGCAGAACTTCTCTTCTTACACTGCCACCGCCGATTCATAGCTGATGCGCTTATACTGCGTGGTCATACGGTAATACACATAATAGATGAGCAGAGAAGCAGTGAGCACAAAGAAAAACGCGGTAAGCACAAGACCCTGGATGAGTTTTTATAAATGCAAACTGAGAATGCGAATCGCAGCATTCTATGATCAAACTTTTTTATGTGTGTGGTGGAGCATCAACAGAAAGGGGAAAAGTGTTTGAAGAACAAAATCTTAGTGAGATGCAAGATGACCCATAGGGATTTAGAAGAAGAAGCGGAAAAATTTGTTGAATCGTTTTACAAGTATCTGAAGCAGGAAAAAGGGCTAAGCGAAGAAACCGCTTCGGCACACGCCTACCAAATCCGTTTCTTTGCACTCCACTACCTCATTGGGTACGAGGAAAAAAGCCTTCTGGAAGTTACCAGCATGGATATCGAAGACTATCTCGGGAATTGGTATATCCGACGGGTCTTTGGCAGTGGCAAGAGTGATGTTCGCTCTATACTCGTTGCATTCAAGAAATTCTATAAGTTCCTTCATGAACATGGCGACATAGAAGAAGAACAATTGAATGACATCCTCTTGGCATGTGAAAACCCTCAAGGATACATCCGCAGATTTGAATCTTACGATGAACTCGACCCGGAAAGTGAGACATGGGACGAAGATTTTGAAAGATGGTTTATGGGTCAGGAAGAAGAGATAGAAGTGAACTATGGACAACAATATGAAGTGAACGAAGAAATTAAGGGGGCATTTTCGGAAGAAGATTTAAAGTCAAGCAATGCAACAGTTGTAAGAGATTTTCAGACGTTCTTGAACTACATTTCAGCGAATAACGGCATGAAACTGACTGCTGCGGGTAGTTTCATCAGTAGAAAACATGTCTTTGCGTTGAACGAAGCGATGAACAGTCCGGAAGAACTGAAAAGCACTGCAAATCAACCCGATTCGAGAACCATTCACCTGTTTTACAACCTGAGCAGGACTTTAAGCTTGTTCGTAGTGAGTACAAAAAACACGTTAGATATAACTCCAAGGATGGATATCTTCAAGATGCTCCCCCCAAAAGAGCAATTTGTGGTGCTGTTTGATGCGATGTGGAATGAAACGAGCTGGGAGAAGTTTTTAGCCCCGTATAGTGGGGGAAGACCGGAATGGGCGCAAGCAAGAAGAGGGGATATGGCTCTTCTATTCTCAAGATGCGAGCCAGGAAGGGTATATTTGTTTAGAGAACAGCTAAAGCAAGTCGGCATGGAACTGGCGAATACAGAAGACGAGCTTGAAGGGTATTGGACTATGGCAGAGTTCACTTTAAGCGTTTTCGTAGAAAGAATCATGCCCGCACTTAAGTTGTTTGGGCTTCTTGATTTCGGCTTTGCTGAAGACCGGGACGAATATTTCGTGAGGCACGGCTTGGGAATAGCGTGGTTTTCGGTTTCTGAGCTTGGTAAAATGATATTTGAGGTTCTGGCTCAAGAGGAACTATGAAAAAAGAAGAACTAAGAGAAAAAATAAAAGAAGAAAGAGAGAGAGAATGGATACGAGAAGCATTAAGAGCGAGAAAATTCTCGGGAATCGAAACCTTTGAGCAGGGCTTAAATCTTATTGATTTTGCAATGAGGATAGCGAAAAATGCGAAGCATCGAAGAAATACTTAAATTGGTGTGTGGGTTTTTAAATGAAGAAAAGGTACTGTATGTCGTAGTAGGAGGGTTAGCAGTTCTGTTTTACGGTATTCCCCGCACGACAATGGATATAGACATAATAATCGCAATGGATATGGATGAGACAAAACGATTCGCGGAATTTTTGAACGGGAATGACTTTTTCGCAGATGAAGAAGATATAAAAACGGCATTTGAGGAGAAGTCCCATGCTACAATAGAAGATAAAACTTCAATGGCAAGATTGGATATAAAGGGTATCTACGGCGAAAACGACCAGCTAACGCTAAAAAGGCGAAGGAAAGTGAGTTTAGCGGATTTTAAGTTTTATATTGCATCATCGGAGGATACGATTGCAAACAAATTGCTGTTTGGGAGCGAGCAAGACATAAAGGATGCCGAAGGTATTTATGCACGGCAGTTCGATAATCTGGACACAAACTATTTAACGGACCGATGCAAGAGCCTGGATGTCCTGGACAAGTTTTCGACAATGCGAAGACGAGTAGAAAATTATATGTTCGCGGAAAGGAGGCAAAAATAGCGTTAAACATGACTGATAAAGATATTATCGGCCTGGGCGCTTTGAATTACGATACTCTGTATGCAGTAGAGCGAATT
>JAOZPO010000029.1:3191-6606 GCA_029932715.1 Halobacteria archaeon
CGAATAGCAGCGGGAGGAGAGGAAGTGGGGATAATAGATGTGAAAAAGGTGCCTGGAGGTTCCGCAGCGAATACCACTGTTGCATTAGCGCGATTAGGTGTTGATACTGGTTTTATGGGTATCGTAGGAAAGGATAAAGAGGGCGAACTGATTCAGGACGAGTTCAGGAGAGAAGGTGTACAGGCACTGATAAAGGAAGAGGCGGGTTATACAGGTGCTGCAATTGGATTCGTGGACGCAGAAGGAGAACGTGCCTTATATATCTATGCCGGTGTGAACGATAGACTTTGCATAGCGGATATAGACATAGACTTCATAGGAAGTGCGACGTATCTCCACACGTGTTCGTTTGTAAATCGTAAACAACTGGAAATGCAGTGCGAATTGGCAAAGCGACTAAAACCAAAGCTCAGTTTCAGTCCCGGTATGCTCTGTTTCAAATACGAACTCGCTGATTTAGCTCCTGTAATAGCGCGAAGTGAAGTGGTTTTTATTAGCTTTAGCGAGTTAAAATCACTGCTAAAATGCGAGGAGGGCTATAAGAAAGCTGCTGATCTTCTTTTGAATATAGGTACTAATATCGTTTGCGTGACGCTTGGCGGTAGAGGTTGCTATGTCGCCAGCACAGCGGGGGAATCGCAATTAATAGATGCGTATCCTACGGATGTGGTGGACACTACGGGAGCAGGAGACGCATTCGCAGCAGGGTTCTTATTCGGGTTGCTACGCGAGAAGGGGCTATATGAATGTGGTAAAACTGGCAATTTACTGGCTTCGTTCTGTATAAGGGAATATGGAAGCCGAAAAGGATTACCTTATATGCCTTTGTGACTGCCGGCCGGCACTCTACACGTGCAGAGATAACATAGCATATATTATATATATTTAAGTATCAAAAATTAAGTACAATTGCAGAGTGGGCCGGTAGCTCAGAACGGTAGAGCAGTAGGCTCTTAACCTACCCGTCGGGGGTTCAAATCCCTCCCGGCTCGTTAATTGAGCGATGAAACGAGATTATTACGAAGTGATTATCGTAGGAGCAGGACCTGCGGGACTATTCGCTGCAAAGGTATTGAAAGATAAATATCGGAAGGTTCTGGTGATAGATAAGGGCAATGATGTAGAGGACAGGTATTGCCACATGGAAGAGTTTGGAACCTGTATCCAATGCAAGGATTGTAACATAAGGTGTGGTGTTGGTGGTGCGGGAACGTTCTCTGACGGCACCTTAAACCTCAGACCTGATATAGGCGGTGAACTTGCCGAGTTATGCGATACCAATACTGCATGGCAGCTCGTGGACGAGGTGGATCAGGCGTTTCTTGATTATGGCATGTTAGATGAGTTGTACAAAGGTAATGCAACCGATATAGAGGAGTTGAAGCGAAACGCTGCTTCGGTTGGTGCTCGGTTCATAGAGATAAATCAGCGACACATAGGCTCTGACAAGACGAAAGAAGTAATAAAATCGTTTAAGGATGATCTGGTAGAGCATGGCATAGAATTTATGCTAAATACTACTGTTACCGACCTTATTATAGAAAAGCAGAACCGAAGTAGGACTAAAAACTTGACCCGTGTCTGTAAAGGGGTGATAACGGATAAAGGCGATGAGATACGCGGTAAGTCAATAATATTAGCGCCGGGAAGGGTAGGTGCTTCCTGGGTAGAGAAGACGATAAAAAGGCATAAGATAGCAGCGGAATATGCAGATATAGATGTGGGTGTACGAGTAGAGGTGCTGGCGATCACTATGAATCCTGTGACGAAGATAAATCGCGATCCGAAGTTTCATATAAGAACAAAGCGATATGACGATTTCACAAGGACGTTCTGTACAAATGAGCGTGGCTTTGTGGTTAAAGAGGTATATGACGATTTTATAGGTGTAAACGGGCATTCATTACGTAATAAAAACTCAGAGAATACAAATTTCGCATTCCTTGTCAAAGTAGGACTCACAAAACCGGTTGAAAATACCACCAGATATGGACGATCAATTGCGAAGCTGGCGACCACGATAGGGGGTGGCAAGCCGATAATACAGCGAATGGGCGACCTCAGACGTGGTAGGAGGTCTTCATGGGAACGAATAAACCGGAACATGGTGAAAAACACGTTAAAGGACGTTACTCCAGGTGATATTTCCATGGCACTGCCTCACCGGATCACAATGGACATCATAGAAGGTCTGGAGAAACTGAATGAGATCATACCCGGCGTTGCATCCGATTCTACTTTACTCTATGCACCTGAGATAAAGTTCTATGCCAGACGGATGGGCGTGGACAAGAATATGGAGACGTCAGTGAAGAACCTGTTTGCAGCGGGAGACGGTGCAGGATTATCCAGGGACATAGTTAATGCGGCTGCTACCGGGATGCTCGCAGCGAGAGGCGTGCTGAGAAAGAGCGCGTGAAGTCTTTTCCCAATACAAATCTAATGCCAGATTAGGGAGCCAGAGAGATAGATGAAACTAATCATCACGTTGGGTTTCTTGCTTGTGTTCATAGGTGTACTGATCATTTTCGTGGGGACGTTTTATATGGCTTACCATGCACGGAAAGGGGGAGGAGAGATGGCGAAGCCAGAGGTAAGAGGAGGGGGCATTATCATGATTGGCCCGATACCGATAATATTTGGCACGGATACCGGCGCTTTGAAGCTCGTGATGATTTTAGCGGTCGTGTTGATGGTAATCGCAACTATTATGCTTCTTCTACTGCCGAGAATGTTGTGAGTTCGCGTTCAAAGCTTCATCCTGCCGATGTCTATGTATTTAATCTTTTGCTCCTGCTTTTCTTGTATCTGTTGCATAGCGCTGCTATTAATGATATACGCGAATATCATTCTCTTCTTCACTCCATGTGCCAGCCTCACCGCCCTTGCCAGACCGGTGATTGAGAAAACATAGTCATTAGGAAGCACATGAACCAAATACAGTGAATGCTGCTCTGCTTTGTATACTCTGAAATGAGAGCCAAACTTAAAACCCGTCTTCACCATTAATCCTCTTGCTCTTAAGTCTGCGTAAACTGCGTACCTATCAAGAAAATCGCTCTCTGTTGCGCTTACGTATTCCATGAACTGCTTGAAACTCATTTTTGCACCGTTCTGAGTCCCTATCTCCAACTGGTTCTTCGCAATCAAATATGCCGCTTCAACAAGAGAAAGCAGCAGCCTATTATCTTTCGTTAATTTACCGTAAAAGTTGCTTTTATGTAGCTTCTCTGCGAATTCAGCATCCCACAGAACTGCTCTGTCCCCAACTAAACTCGCTTTTGCTTTTACCTCTGTACTCTCCGCATCTTCCAACGTACCGAATCCCGGCTCTTTTACTTCATAGTACGTGATGTCGCTCTCTTCATCCAGAACGGCAAGAATTAGCTCCTTTCGCATGTTACGAGCCGAAGTG
>JAOZPO010000029.1:6616-11195 GCA_029932715.1 Halobacteria archaeon
ACAGTTCGTCCAGGTCAAGCAGCGATAATGAATCCCTTTCCGAGAGGATACAGATGAAATACATCGCCGGCTTCTCCCCTGACCTGGCTCCACGAGTATAAAGCCAGAAATATAATCCTCCTGTTTTTACTGCATAGCCTCGCTCCTTCAAATCAGTATAAACAAGGTATCTATCCATAAAGGTAGGCGAAGTATCCAAAGCACGCTTCAGAAACTCGTTGAAACTTAACTCTGAATCTTCTTGCATTAGCGTTAATTTACCTTTATCAAGCAGGAACGCAGCTTCTTCCAACGATAGTTCTATCTCGCCACTATTGCTCCTGCCATAGCCTTTTAGCTTCAAATCCACTGCTTCCTGTTCTGTTTCAGGCGTGAGTATAACTTTTCCGGCTGATAGTTCTCCCCGCATCGGATTTCTGTTTAGTTATGGAATCGCAAGCATCCGCTCTATCGCTTTCCGCGCCTTCACTGCAATTTCTGCAGGAACAACGACTTTCGGCTTCTCTCTTTCCAATGCCGATTCTATATTCTCCAACGTGTGCATCTTCATCTGTGGACATACAGCGGTATCAGAAATGGGATAATACCTCTTCCCTGGTGCCTCCTTCTTGAGCCTGTGCAGCAGTCCAATCTCCGTGCCAATCAAGAACTCATCAGCATCTCCGACTTCTTCTTTGCAAATCTTCACCATGCCACTTGTTGACGTGATATAATCCGCACTGTCCTGAACTTCGGGTATGCACTCTGGATGAACAATGACTTTTGCATCAGGATGCGCCGCCTTAGCCTTTAATAAGTCATCCATCACTATCTGGTGATGCGAAGGACAAAGCCCATGCGCTGGGACAGGGATAATCTCCTTTGTGGTCGCTTTCTGTGCGTGATATGCTAAGTTTCGGTCTGGACCAAACAGTATTGTTTGGGAGTCCATAGCATTAACTATCTTCTGTGCATTCGCGGAAGTGCAGATGCAATCGGCAAGTGCTTTGCTTTTCGCAAGTGTGTTCACATACAGTACAACCTCAGCATCAGGATTTTGCCGCTTTGCCACGAGCAGATCGTCCGCGGGTAACTGCTGCGCCATAGGACATATCGCACCCTCATCAGGAATGATGATTGTCTTATCAGGATTCAGTATCGCTGCTGTTTCCGCCATAAAATCAACGCCGCAGAATACGATTATGCTGGCACTTGTCGCCATCGCCTTCCTTGCCAGCTCTAACGAATCGCCTATGAACTCCGCTATATCCTGAACTTCCGCTCGCTGGTAGTTATGAGCCAGGATAATCGCGTTCTTCTTTCGCTTTAACCGCTCTATCTTATCTATCAGTTCTTCTCGCATCACGTCTTTGTAAAATAATATTCCTTACGATAATATTTTAATCGCAATAATAGCAAACAAAAAAAACAAGTTGCAATTAATAGATTTGCAAGAAATAGATATAAGCATGGAAAAAGCGAATGCTACAAAAAAAAGAACGAGCAATGATTGCAGCATATAAAAATGACATGGGCACTATGGATAACGGGCTTACCGGGCAGTGGTAAGTCGGCAATAGCGGCGAAAGTGTGTACTCTTCTGAAAGGCAAGATAGAAGTGAAACTGCTCGAACTTGACGAGATACGGAAGTTTATCACACCAAAACCGTCTTATTCGGAACAGGAACGGGAGATCGTATATAGTTCGTTAGTGTACATGGCGAAACTTCTTGTGGATAGCGGCAAGCCGGTGATAATAGATGCCACTGCGAATAGAAGGCGGTACAGGGAAAGAGCTCGTGACATAATAACTAATTTCGCAGAAGTGTATGTGAAGTGCTCTTTAGATACCTGCATAGAACGAGAAAGCAGCAGGAGAGCGAAACACGCACCTGCTGGTATATATAAAACGGCAGAAACAGAAGGTGCAACCGTGCCGGGTGTGAACGTAGCGTACGAAGAGCCTGAGAATCCCGATGTTGTGGTGGATAGCGAGAATATGAGTGTGCACGAGTGTGCGGAGAAAATAGTGGCGTATATCATGAAAATGAGCAGACAGTGACGAAATAGCATCTATTATACATCTAATAGAGAACTGAGAGGTTTACTGCTATTGTATATAATACAACAGATATGACCAACTTTGAGATACAGCACAAGGACTTAATGGGGCGAATAGGCAAGCTGTGCACTGCGCATGGCTATATAGAGACGCCGGCTATACTGCCTGTGATAAACCCGAATATCATATCAATCGAGGCAGCGGAGCTGAAGCACTACGGGGCTGAGATGCTCATCACAAATGCGTACATAATTTACAGAAAACAGGACTTGCGCGAGGAAGCACTTAAAACTGGCATTCACTCGCTTTTGGGTACCGACATGCCGATAATGACCGATTCAGGCTCTTATCAACTGTACGAGTACAAGGACGTGGAAGTGAGTAACGCTAAAATATTAGAATTTCAACAGCGTATAGGCTCTGATGTATGTGTACCTCTGGATATACCAACAGCGCCATACAGTAATAGAGAAAGAGCGAAAGGCGATTTGGACGTAACACTGAACAGGCTGCGAGAGGCACGAAACCTGATGCCTGCTAACGAACAGGCTAACATGCTTGCAGGCGTTGTGCAGGGTTCCACATTCACGGACCTGCGTGCGGATAGCGCGCGACAAGCTGCGGAACTCGGATTCGATTTATACGCAATAGGAGGCGTGGTGCCACTACTGGAATCACACGATTTCGCGCGGCTGGTGGATATAATCATAGCGTCAAAGCGGAATTTACCGCTGAACGCACCTGTGCACCTCTTCGGCGCGGGACATCCAATGCTATTCGCCTTAGCTGTTGCACTGGGCTGCGACCTTTTCGATTCCGCGGCATACGCACTATTCGCAAAAGATAAGCGGTACCTGACAAATGAGGGCACGAAAAAGATAGGCAATTTGCGGGCTCTTCCCTGTTCCTGTCCCGTGTGCTCTGCTCACAGCGTAGCTGAACTAAAAGAAAGCAAAGACTTACTGGCTTCGCATAACCTGTGGGTTACATTTGAGGAGATGCGAACGGTAAAGCAGAGCATAGCGGAGGGTAGTTTATGGGAGCTATGCGAAAGGAGGTGCAGAGCATATCCATCTTTGCTGGACGCATTGGAACGTATAACAAACTATTCGACACTGATAGAGAAATACGACACAGCCACGAAACGTCCGTTCTTTTATCTCAGTCACTATTCCGCACACAGACCCGAGGTAGTGAGATACTCTAACCGACTGAACAGGTTTTATGTATCACATAGTGTATTGATAACGACAAAAGAAGAACCAGGAGAAGAAAAGTTTGACCATATATTCCTCGTGAAACCCCCTTTTGGTCCTTATCCCGTTGAACTGAAGGAGACCTATCCCGTTGGTCAATCAGAAATACCAGTGACGATAGATGACGAAGCCAGGACGGTAGCGTTACAGAATGTAGTGAAATTGCTGATGATGAACAAAGGGAAAGCGAAATTCGTTTTCCGTTATGACAACAGTTGGGAAGGGCATCCGCTGCTCGAAGAGATAAGTAAGCACGTGGAGCTAATGGAGAATATAGATTTACACAACCTCCATCGTTGACGGTGGCTTCTTATGCTATCCGTTCATTCGATCGCTCTACCTATCTAAACCCTCTACTTTCTGTATTGTCATGTTCCATAAATTAGTTCTATAAATGTTAGCTTTTTATCTTACTAATAAACAGTTAATACATATTGAATATAAACCAGGTAACGCATTTTCCGGTTGCCGGGTAGAATAAGTATGGCGAAAGAAAAGCAAAAAGAGAAAGGGAATGGAACTCTAAAGGAGAATAATAAAATGCACGATGTAGATACAACAAAATACGTAGTTCATGCTAACATCACAGCCGATGGTTTTGTTGAAAAATCTGATGTGGTGGGTGCGATATTTGGCCAGACAGAGGGGTTATTGGGAGAAGAGTTGGACCTGAGGGATTTACAGAAGAGCAGCAGGATAGGTCGAATAGAGGTAAATATCGAGTCGAAAAGCGGTAAATCCCTTGGTGAAATACTCATTCCATCGGGTCTGGATAAAGTAGAAACAGCAATACTTGCTGCTTCTCTGGAAACAATAGACAGAGTGGGCCCGTGTGTTGCGCATGTTGAGGTAAAGAAGATAGAGGATATAAGGGCGACGAAGCGAAAGCGGATAACAGAGCGAGCAAAAGCGTTGATGCGTAGCGTTATCGAGACGACCATGGACAGTGATATGATGGTGGATGATGTGAAGCAGGCGGTGCGGCTGGAGGAGATAACGCAATATAAAGGCTTGCCCGCGGGACCAAACGTGGAGAATTCGGATGCTATTATAATTGTAGAGGGCAGAGCGGATATATTAAATCTACTAAAATACGGTATAAAAAATACAATAGCCGTAGAGGGCACGAATATCCCTTCCGTAGTACCAAAATTAAGCAAGAGGAAGACAGTGACAGCTTTTTTTGACGGTGATCGGGGTGGCGACCTCATATTAAAGGAGCTTTTACAGGTCGCTGATGTTGATTTCGTCGCCAACTCACCAGAGGGGAGAAGCGTAGAGG
>JAOZPO010000169.1 GCA_029932715.1 Halobacteria archaeon
ATGAATCGAAAGAAACTAAAGAAATTAGATGTAATAGGGAATACTTATAAGCTAAGGTATGATGCCACATTCTAAGGTAAGAGCGAAGGATGTTTTTGGCGGCGGAGATGCAAGTGAGCAAATAGTTGAAGTGACTAAAGCGCATGATTGAAAAATTGAAGCAAAATAATGAACTTTGGGACTTATATACCAAAAAAGAGGAATATAAATCACCTATTTCAGATCAAAATGACCGTTTCCCTTATTACTTCTGAGTTTCATAGGATTAGTTTTAGCAGCATTAATTTTAAGTAAGCGCATAACTTAGTTTTGGTGATGAAAAGAAGATGAAAAATGCACGTTCATGCAAAAGAAGTTGGTGTGAGTGATTCTGGTTTAATCCTGGAAAATGATCTTAACTGGATTGAGTATAAGCTGAAAGCAGATTCTTGAAAGATTTATAATCAAGTGTAATCTGTGTTAATCTGTGGTTTTAAAAAGGAGTGACCTCATGAACACCGTCCAACGAATCTTGAAACAAAGAACACCGCAGCGATATTCACGGCTCAGGTTGTCGTTACAATATTAGGTCTTGTATTAATGAACGTCATACTGGTTGTGATTGGTATATTTTTGTGATTAACTGCTGTAGCATTTCATTTACAGGACATTGTGCTTACGCTATATATATTTAATATCCCTACCCGGGAAGGTGGCAGAGAGAACTGTGAAAATATTAATATAGTGCAAGCATCAAATAATAGACTAAGGACTGTGGAAAATGTCAAAAGGAGCAAGTGGGAAATGGATTGTATATTGAAGCTACCAGGGGACGTTATGGATGCACTCCGATTACCGCCTGATGAAGTGGAAGCAGAGTTGCATAAGGAACTGGCGTTGGCACTATATCAGCGTGGCGTGCTTTCTTCAGGCAAAGCATGTGCCCTTGCTGGGGTGACACGTTGGGAGTTTGAAGAACTTTTGGAACAGCGACGGATCAGGCGCCACTATACAGAAAAGAACTTAGAAGAGGACATTGAGTATGCAAGAAGCCGTCAGTGATTCATCCACACTGATTCACCTTGCAGGAATTGGACGTTTGGAACTATTGAACGAGTCCTATGGTAAGATTCTCATTACGCCCGCAGTCTGGAAAGAGGTTGTAGAGGAGGGTAAAGGAAGACCGGGCGTAAAAGAGGTCAAAGAAGCTCACAAATCAGATTGGATGGAGGTAATTGCACCAAGTAATGAATCCGTGGTCAGGTTGTTGGAGCGTGAATTGCATAAAGGAGAAGCGGAGGCTATTGCATTAGGAATTGAGAGGCGTACTGTGGTAAAGTTTCTTGCGTTACGTTGAGAGATAACACAGAAAGACTAGAAACATTAGAAGTTGAAAGTAACGTTTTAGCAGGAGTAAATCAAAATAAGATTGTGGAATGTATTGACGCTATGTTGAATAAGAAAAGAAGTTGGAAGAATCCGTTTGGTGATGGGAAGGCGGCGGAGATAAATGTGAAACTAATAACAAAGGATTATGGTTTAAGAGATCAAATCAGGCGTGCTATCTATTCCGAGTAACATTGCAGAAGGCGATGAGCGAGAGAGAAACAGATAAAGAGGCTGTTCGGTACTTTTACATTGCTAAATGGTCATCTGCTTATGTATTGACTCAGATAACTATTGCCTTTGAAATAGGATATATTATAAAAGAAACAATTTAGGAGATAGAGAAAGGATGTATAGAAATATCAAGTATGCTTTCAAAATTGATATCAGCGAAAATCTTTCGCCCTTAGCCATTTGCCTTTCTACCTTTCCCAAAGATGAAATGAACACCATTCAACGAATCATGAAGCAAAGAACGCCGCGGCATTGTTCACTCAATTTGTTGTTGCGATAAAAAGTCTTGCATATCCCTCTTCTTTGCTCGCAACTTGGGCGCTGTTGTTTTCGGTAAATACTCGTTTGCTTTTACCGCAATCTTTGCGGTATCTTCAAGTTAGATATGGCACGCTACGGATCATAGAAGTTGCGAGGGCTAAATCAGTAGCGGGAAAGTATCTTAAACGGTTGCATGATAGATGGAATAGTTCAGGGTTTAGGAATTGTTTTCATCGGCACGTTTATCGGTATGCTTTTAGGTTATAGCGGGTATCGCTATTGCAAATGGTGCGGAGAAGGTCGCAACGAGAGATGGGGCCTTTGTGGAAATATCTAAGGTTGCCAAATTGGAAGTTCTGGTTTACTGATTGTGAATGGCTATAGCGACTAAGGATAAACAAAACCATGATAACCGTTTGCCTTTTCGGGCTACATTGGCTGGCCGTTAGCAAAGTGATTTGAAATAGTTTTCTGCGTGAATCTGCGTCCTAAAACAGGCACTGTCGAATTTTCCAGTGAATTCACTATACCCTTAAGTTTTACCGCAGAGTGCGCTTAGAACGCAGAGGCTTTAGAAAACCCAAGCGTGGATTGGAACACTCTTAAACTCTGCACCCTCGGCGATCTCCGCGTTGATAACTCACTGGTTTTTTAGACAGTGCCGGCGCAATCACTGTCAAGCGCGGACTATAAACGAGTGAATTATTTTATGGCATTTGCTAAGATGAAAAAAACGGTATTGCTTACGGGTGATGGGAAAATGCTATTTCGCGCAGAAGAAGTTGGTGGGGGGAATTCGGGTTTAACCCGGGAAAATGATCTTAACTGGATTGAGTATAAGTTGAAAGCAGATTAGTGAATGATTTATAAACAATCAGTGTTAATCTGTGGTTTAAAAAGGTTGGCAACATGAAACTCGAAGCACTTCCAAAGAATAGAAAGGGGATGAAAAGACAATATACTATAAGCTCGCTCAAATTTCCAGAAGACCTCGCACTCGTTATCCTCCTCACGCTTTTGTGCATACCGTTCGTTCTAATCGCGCCC
>JAOZPO010000170.1 GCA_029932715.1 Halobacteria archaeon
TATTAGCTGCGATAAATTCATTGACGCTAATGGAAAGATTTATTATGACTGGATACCTGCGATTAGATTAGGAGTGTGGTAAAAAATGCTGCACAGAAAAGAAATTCATCACATTCTGGACGGTTATGCCAGGGATGAGATAACCATAGCTACGATAGGAAGTCATACCGCACTCCAGATACTTAAAGGAGCAAGAGATGAGGGGTTCAAAAGTCTGGTGATCTGTAAAAGAGGCACTGAAGAGGTTTACCGGCAGTTCGGACTGGCAGATGAACTTCTAACAGTCGAGAATTTCGAGCAAGTCCTGGAAAAAAGCTTCCAGGAGCAACTGATAAAGAGAAACGCCATCTTAATCCCGCACGGCTCCTTTGTGGAGTATCTATCACCTGTCAGGATTGAGAACGAGCTCTTTGTCCCCATGTTCGGGAACAGAGCGGTACTGGACTGGGAAGCTGATCGCGGGAAGGAGCGAGAATGGATGGAACGTGCAGAGCTGAGACTACCCGTAGAATTCAACGACCCTGCGGATATAGACCGATTAGTAATGGTGAAATTTCCAGGCGCTAAGGGTGGGCGGGGCTACATTCTTGCCAGCAATCACGATGAATTTGAGCAGAAGCGCAAAAAGCTGGAGCTGAGGGATAAGGGGGAATTCACTATCCAGGAATATGTGGTAGGAACCAGATTCTATCCGCACTATTTCTACTCACCGTTAAAAGATAAGTTGGAACTGTTAAGCATGGACATACGCTATGAATCCAACATTGATGGTATCGCCAGGCTATCGTATATTCTACGGGATAGTCTTCCTGAACCTTCGTTTGTTGTTACTGGCAATCTGCCGGTTGTTATTCGTGAGTCGCTACTGCCACGAGTACTGGAAATGGGTCGTCGAGTAATCACAGCATCTCAGGAGATGTTCAGTCCGGGCTTGATCGGGCCTTTCTGTATAGAGACGGTATGCACGGAAGACCTGGCGTTTATTGCGTTCGAGATTTCTGCCAGAATTGTCGCGGGCACTAATCTGTATATTAGTGGTTCGCCGTACTCGCAACTGCTTTACGATGTGCCGATGAGCACGGGAAGGAGGATAGCGAGGGAGGTGAAAGAGGCGATCAAGGGGGATTTGCTTAAAGAAGTTGTATATTGATACATAGCCATATCAAATAAGGGATAAGTGATAAGGATGGAAGAGGAAGGTATGAGCCGAGAAGCGGTAGAATCACTGTTGCGTGAGAAGAAGCAGAAAGATTTATCGTACGAACGAGTTTTAAGCTCGATGTGTACGTATCCACACGAAATAGCAGCATACGCGCATAAAATGTTCCTGGAATCGAATTTAGGTGACTCAGGGCTATTCCCAGGTACAAAAGAGATGGAGGGCGAACTGATTCGAATGATAGGCGCACTGCTGGGTAATGAGAATGTCTATGGATACATATCCACTGGTGGCACGGAATCGAATATACAGGCAATAAGAGCGATAAGAAACAGGAGAAAGCGAGAAGGTCTGCAAGCAATGAACATAATCGTGCCCGAGACCGCGCATTTCTCGTTTGATAAAATCGCCGATATATTGTGCGTGAACGTGAAGAAAGCAACGCTGGATGATGCGTTGAGAGTGGATGTGAACTCGGTGGAAGAACTGATAGATGCTGAAACGATATGCATAGTAGGTATCGCGGGCACGACGGAATTTGGACAGGTAGACCCGATAGAGGAACTTGCGGGTATTGCGAAGGGAAAAGGCATCTTCCTGCATGTGGATGCTGCTTTTGGCGGGCTCGTAATACCTTTCCTCGCAGAGAAGGATAAATACCGGTTCGACTTCTCGCTTGACGGCGTATCCTGTATATCAGTGGACCCGCATAAGATGGGCATGAGCACGATTCCCGCAGGTTGTATTCTGTTCCGTGAGGATTCGTATCTGGCTAACCTGGAAGTGTCTACACCGTATCTAACCACTCGCGGGCAGTCTTCGTTGACCGGTACGAGAAGCGGTGCAGCCACCGCAGCTACTTTCGCAGTTCTTAAATATCTCGGTCGTGCAGGCATGCAGCGGATTGTAGATGAATGTATGAGACTAACGAGGCTGTTAGTGCAAGGCGCTAAGGAGAATGGCATTCAGCCCGTGATCGAGCCGGTTACGAACGTGGTAACGCTGAGTGTAGAAGAGGTGGACAGAGTAGCAGAAGCGTTAAAAGCGAAGGGGTGGACAGTTTCAACTACAAGGAAGCCCAAATCAATTCGACTTGTGATAATGCCGCATGTGACTGAAGAGAGGGTGAAGCTGTTTTTGGAAGACCTGACGACTGTTGTGTAGTTAATTTTGCAATATTAGATGTAGTGTAAAATATTGCCCGACCTACCCCTGAGGCATATTTTTGCCCGATTTGATATTAAAAAGCTTATATATCATCCGTTACAATGTAACAACTAATGAAAAAGGGTTAGGGCAATACTAACAAGGTGAGTATTGCAGAGCGCGTGAAATACATTGCGAATAACTCAAAAGACATTGAACTGACAAAGTCCGGGGTTGTGCGTATAATATTGCATGCTTTTTTCAAATCACAAAAGGATAAGGACTTTGAGAAACTGCGTGTGAATTAGTGTTATAGTCAACCTGATGCCGCACACATAAGTCTCCTCCCATACTCATCTGGAGATAGACCATCCAACCCTTGATGTGGAGCATCATTGTATGCCGAGATAAACTCTTCCAAAACCATCACCAATTCCTCTACATTCTTCCATTCCCTCTCTGCCAGCATCTCTTTCAATCTTTCTACAAACCTCTCGGCGATTCCATTTGTAGCAGGTCTATGTCGTGTAATCTTCGTTTCGTGGGTGAATATATCCAATCCACTATCTTTAGTCGTCACAGCACCTTCTACTCCCTTTTT